>CAZWCO010000073.1:3327-6579 GCA_964632665.1 uncultured Lachnospiraceae bacterium
GTAATGTGTTCAACACCTTGCTGGTACAACAAATTATGTTGAAAAATAGTCATTGGATTATCTATATTAAACAGGTTGATATCTCCATCGGGTGAATAACGGAAACAAGGAGAAAAAGCACCGCCACAAAAATCCAGACCGTTCATATAGACGACTACACGATAATCAGTTGTTTGTTCTGTAACTTTATTTCCTAAATTAGCAGGGTTTACATCAATATCATCTAATTTGATTGCTGAGATTCTTTTCGATAATTCTGCATATTCATTGGGGTTATTTGATTCATCAACTCTAATTCGTGCAAGCATACATTTGGTTTCTTCGTCCCAAAGTTCAACTACTATGTTCTTTTCGAATATATCATATTTAAACTCCCCTGACCATTCAGGAAACAAATCAATACATAGATCGGTCTGTTTTGCATTATTGGCTTTGGAAATATCAGAAATATAATCTAATTGATAGTCTGAATATACAAAGTGATATAAATCAACAGGATATTTTGAAAGGACTTCTTTATCCGAATCACTACTACCGCCCATCAAAAAAACATGAGCATGGCTATTTTGCAAAGCTGCAATTTCATTTTCGGATAAAGCGGTTACGTCAGATAAAATGATTTTTCCGCCTTCTTGACTATCAAAGGCAGCAGAGTTTAACATTTCTATTCGGCTATAGATAGCCTCTAATAAGTCTATTTTTACGTTGCACGAAGCATCGTTGCTATCTGTTGTAAAACCATTAAAGCATTCATAATATTCATCTGAAAAATAGAAACTAAAACCATTATATGTATTCACTTTTCCGCGGATATCTCTTATTTTTATAACATCATAATTTTCAAACATCATTCGGGTATCTTCAATTAAAAACTTGATATCTTCCGATGAAAGAGAAAACCACTCACCATTAGCTCGTCTTGTTTGAATATCCATAAGTTGTTCCCAGCTATATACGGTTATGGTTCGTTTATTATTTTGCTCAGACTCAAATGAGTATTCACCAAACTTGCCATCTAATGGCGTACCGATGGTTTCTTTATCTACCACCCCGTTTGAAATATCTATTATTGGTTTCGATACATCATTTTCACTTGCTTCTTCCGAGTTAATACTTACTTCTTCAGCAGTAAAATTGCATCCATTAAAAACAAGCAATCCACATATTAACAATGAAATCATATATATTTTTTTCACAATATTACCTCTTTCAAAAAATGTTTTATAGGAATGTTTGCGTCACATTGTAACTTACACTACAATGTGATGCAAACAATTCATTCATCTATATAAAAGCAAATGATTAGTCCAAAGGTTATTTAGTTAACGATAAAATAACTGTTATTAGTCGATATCTCTGGTAGAGCCGCTGCAAGCGTCGGTGTCGGTAACAGTGCAAAGATCATAGCCGTAGTTGTAGCAAGCGGCATAATCCTTTCCGCACTGGTCATATGAGTATGTAGAGCATTCCGCTTTATCATAAGCAGAACTGTTGCACACATCGTGTGAAGTAGATACACAAGCCTTGGAAGATTCGATTTTTGCATCCAGTCTTTCATTGTTGATGAGTTTAATTATCTTTTTCATTTTTAAGTCTCCTTTATATTGTTTGATTTGATAATCCGGACTAATCATTGCTTTATATATTCATAGACTATAATGTATTAGTTATCTTATCTGCATTATCTAATTTTTTTCTGAAAATGTTTTCATCCCACTCTTTCAAATGCCAATATGTATAAAGTTGAATTTCATGTAATCCTTTATATATTTCACAATAGCATGTGGGCGCATGGAAAATATCGCCACCATGATTAGCTGAAGTATGTGTGCATCCTCCACTACAAAGATATCTTGCCCAACAATCATTACATTCTGTTTTTGTGTATATAGTCGCTTTGCGATAACCAGCACGTGCATGTTCATCAATACCATCTTCAATGTTGCCGATTATGTATTCAGGCATTCCCATAAAACGATGACATGGATAAATATTACCGTCTGTTCCTATAGCTATGCCTCCATAACCCGCATTACAAGAGCGGATTTTTAGTCTTTTGTAATATAAACGTTCTAACACATCAGAAAATATATTGTTCAGCTGTTTTTTATCGTTCTTTACGGCGTCAATAAAATCTTGTGACAATATCTCATATTGTTCTAATATACGATTAGTATAAACGCCTCCGATGAACAAGGGTGAGTCTTCACTTATGTCTACCATTGAAGTGACCGCGTTGGTAAAGCCTAAGTCAAGGAGATCATCTTTAATCTTCTTGAATCGGATATCGGTGCTGCATACAGTTGCACGAGCAGTTAAATATCCTCCTCTAGCTTCTTTGAAACGTTCAATATTTTTCTTTATATCGTCAAAACTACCCTTGCCATTACAATAACAACGATGCTTATTTTGTAATTCTTCGCCGCCATCCATACTTATCATTACGGAAACATTATTATCTTTAATGAAATTGTAGATTTCATCTGTAAGTATGGTTCCGTTGGTCGTCATGCTATATCTGAATTTCTTGCCAGAAGTTTCTTCAATACTTTTACAGTATTCCAACGTACCCTTTACTACTTCGAAATTGATGAGGGGTTCGCCACCGAAGAATATAACGGTAAGTTCCTTAACACCTTCGCTATTAGCAACCATAAGATCAATTGCTTTTTTTGCAGTATCCATAGTCATAAGTTCGCGTTGACGTCCGTATGAACCGCCATCACCGTAGCAATAAATACAGTTCAAATTACAGTCATTTGCAATTTGCAAAACCGCATTAGTTATAGGAGGTATACCTTCATCGGGATTTTCTTTTAAGTATTCTTCATAACCTTGCTTGAATTTGTCCCCTTGAGGTTCTTCGGATTCATAAATGATACCGGATGCAATCAAATCTTCGTCTTCGCTGTAAAATGAAGATTCAGTTCCATGTTTTTCTTTCAATTCAGACAGTTCATCAAAGGTGTTCTTATCAACTTGATAAAGCATCAAAGTTTGAGGTAAAAAAGCAAAATATACGCCGTGTTTTTCAAACAAATGCGTTTCTGTCAAGAAACATTTTTTAGCTGTGCTTGTCATTTCGAGGTTCTTCCTTTCAATTTTTGCAAATATTGTTCCATTTTTTTATTATGTTTGTCTGCTGCCACGTATTTTTGGCAACTTATAAGTTGGTTTCTAATGATGTGTATAAATATGCAATAGATGGGATTGACCGTGACATAGAAAATAAAGGTTATGATTATCGACAAC
>CAZWCO010000074.1:0-3618 GCA_964632665.1 uncultured Lachnospiraceae bacterium
GAGAAGGAAAAGTAAAGGTAACGGACTTTGGGATTGCCAAATCCGTTTCTTCCACTGCTTTATTTGCATTTCCTATACAGGAAAAATATATTTTTGCATATTCTTTTTATACCTGTAAAGCATAGTGGCAAGCTCTTCACGAGTTATGTTTGCATTGGGGTTAAATATTGTTGGCGATTGACCGTTAGCAATGTTGTTATTGTAGCAAAAAGCAATTCCGTTAAAATACCAGTCTTCTTTACTTACATCTGTAAAAGGAATAGTGATATTATCATCACTATATCTGCTTATTCTGGAAAGTATACATGCAAGTTCGGCGCGTGTTGTTTTATCATTTACGCCAAAGCTACCGTCAGGTCTGCCTGAAATAAATCCTTTTGACGACATATAATCAATTGCTTCTTTGGCAAAATGGTCTTCTGTAACATCAAGGAATTCAACTGGTGTTTGAGGCTCCGGAGAAACGACATCTTCAGAACCAGAAGTATCATTTTCTTCTTCATCGGGAATGCTTTCAGGCTGCTCTGTGACAGGAACTAAGGCGTCGAGCTTGTCAATGGCTTTGTTGACAGCGTTTTGCGATATGTTTGATATTATAATCGCGCCAAGAGCTTTTGTATAGTTTGTGTTGTTGCTTTCATTTGACAGTAAAAGCTTCATGTCGTTTTTAGAATGTATTTCAGCAATTTTCCAAAAGGCTTCGGATTTGTTTGCAAATGACGTAATTGGTTCCTCTGCTTCGTAATTGTTTGCACCTATATCTGCGCCTTTTCCGTAAAGGGAAAAGTGAAGCCTGATAACATCCTCGTCACAGACCGGAACTGCAGAAGCCTTAACATTAGGGAAGCTGTTGTTTACAGAATATAAAAATTGGCTCTCAAGTGTGTAATCACCATTTTTCAAATATCCCAAATCAGAACGTTCAGGAATTGATTTTCCTACATAATCTGCAAGGTAATTTGGAAGGTCAATTTCCTCGGGAGTGTCAATAGTCTTGGTAATACCTTCATATATTCCTGTTATTTCAAAATTCTGTTCTATACTGCCTGAAAAGTATATTGGATTTCTTGTTTTGTTCTCAAATTTGCTGTTGTAAAAATCGTATATTACACTAGATACAGGTGTATAAATTCTTGCATTAATAAATTCGGGTGGTGTAATAAAACCCTTATTTAATACAAATTTATCTGCTGCAAAACAAATTTTTACTGTTCCGCCTTTGTGATGTACCTGAATAAGTTCTTCTGCTGTACTGTTTAAAACAGAGTATACCTGGTCAGGAGTTCCGGCGTTGTTGATGTTTTCAATACCAAGTGAGTATGTGTCCTGCATAATTTGCCAGTTTTCTTCGGAATAATAAAATTCGTCATACAGTGAAAACAAGTCTCTAAGCTCATTTTTTGCTATATTTTTATGGGTTGTGGTTTCATCGGCGAATATAATTCCATTAGCAGAGGAAAATATAATACCAATACACAACATTAAACTAAAAATTTTCTTCATATATAAATCCTTTCGAGTTATTGGATAAACATTGCGTCACCAAACGAGAAAAATCTGTAACGTAGGTTTATTGCTTCGTTATATGCTTTCATAATGTTTTCTTTCCCTGCAAGCGCGCTTACAAGCATTATGAGTGTGGACTCAGGTAAATGAAAATTTGTTATAAGCCCGTCAATAACATTAAATTTTTTTCCGGGATAGATAAAAATATCTGTCCATCCTGAATGTTCTTTTAATGGTAATCCGTCGACACCCGCTGTTTCTAGAACTCGAGTAGCTGTTGTTCCAACTGAAATCACACGATTGCCACTTTCTTTTGTTTTATTTATAAGCTCGGCCGTTTTGCCGGGTAAAACATAAAACTCAGAATGCATTTTATGTTCTAGAACATTTTCAACCTTTACAGGCCTGAATGTTCCAAGACCTACATGAAGAGTTACATAACCAACATTTACACCCTTGGTTTTTAACGCAGCAAGCAATTCTTCCGTAAAATGAAGTCCTGCTGTTGGAGCGGCTGCAGAGCCGTCGTTTTTTGCGTACACAGTCTGGTATCTATCGGGGTCTTCAAGCTTATGAGTAATATAATGAGGAAGAGGCATTTCTCCAAGCTTTGATAATACATCCTCAAAAACACCCTCATACTCAAAGTTAACAAGCCTGTTTCCTTCATTTACGATTTCTATAACCTCGGCTTTTAATTCGCCGTTCCCAAATACAAATCTGTGTCCCGGTTTTGCTCGCTTTCCGGGTTTCAAAATTACTTCCCATTGGTTCAAGGTTTTTTTATTGAGTAAAAGAAATTCTATGGGACTTCCTGTATCCTCTCGTTTTCCGTACAACCTTGCAGGAATTACCCTTGTGTCGTTAAGGATAAGTGTGTCACCCGGATTTAAATGTTCACACAAGTCGTAAAAGTGTTTGTGATTAATATCGCCTGTTTTTTTATCAAGCAACAGAAGCTTTGATGAACTTCTGTCTTTCAGAGGCTCCTGTGCAATAAGCTCCTGGGGTAAATCATAGTAAAAGTCACTGGTTTTCATCATATTATTGTGAGTTCTCCCATTCTTCCAAATCAAGTAAACGTTGTTCTAAAAGTTCATCAGTATTATCCGGAATTTCTATTTTGTCAAGCGCCTTTATTATACCTGCTGCAATTGCTTGTGCAACCTTGTTTTGATAAGAGGTGCTAACCATATTCCTGAGTTCATCTTCGTTTGAAATAAATCCTACCTCAACAAGTGCAGATGGCATAATAGCAGTTCTGGTTACAAGGTGATTTGTTTCTTTTACACCTCTGTCTTTTGAAGATAAGTTCGCAATCATATATTCTTGTATATATTTTGCAAGATAACTGCTTTTTAATCCGTAAGAGGTATCATTATTCAAAGATGCGTAAAACACCTCTGTTCCTGACGCAGTGGGTATTGAGTCGGCAGAGTTTATATGAATACTTACAAAAACAGCTGCATTGGAGTTGTTGGCAAAATCTGCTCTGGCTTTAAGTGTAGGATATTCATCAGTTGCACGTGTCAGTTTTACTTTGTAGCCTTTGCTTGTAAGAATATCTCTTGTTTTTAATGCCATTTGCAAAGTCAGATTTTTTTCAAGCACGGTCTTTTCATCCAAAGTCCCTGATGCGCCTCCGTCCTTGCCTCCATGACCTGCGTCAATTACAATGAGCTTGTCGCTATTGCTGTGTTCCGCATATGGAATATCTGTAATTTCAACAGGTGAAACTGATGGTTTAGGCGATGCTGATGGCGATGGGGAAGGCGACGGTGTTGTATCTGCGGAAGTACCCTCACCGTTTGTGGTAACAGTTATTGTAAGCTTGTTGTCTGTTAATGTGGCATTATGGGATTTGATTGTTTCAGCATCAAAAACAAGTCGTGTTCTGTTATCATCAAATCCTACCCTGAGCTTCGATATGCCATGCAAATTTACATCGTACTCTGTTGATACGGAATAATTACAGTTGTATATGTCTACAACAAGTCTTGTTGGTTCTTTTAAAGTAAAGGATTTTACTTCTTCCGGGGTTCCTGATATGGTTGCAACTACTTTTAATGTGTTATTACCGGAATTTGAATACGTAAGCTTTTTAAGCAAGGC
>CAZWCO010000074.1:3628-6511 GCA_964632665.1 uncultured Lachnospiraceae bacterium
GTGTGCCATCCGGTGTGGCAGTTGGGGATGGTGATGTAGAGGGTTTTGGTGTTGCATTTCCGGAATAATTAGAATTTGTAATATGAATAATAGGGTCGTTAAATTCCACATTCATTCCAAGACTTTCAGAAATGAAGCGTACAGGCACCATTGTTTTTGCATCCTCATTCACTTTATTTATAAGCTTTGGTACGGCGTTATCAGGAATGGTTGTTTTTTTGCCGTTAATATATGCTACCGGATTATTTATATAAAGGGAAATAATATCACCGTTATATGATACTTCAACGCATTTTGTTTTTTCTAAATATGTAACCTTTGCATCAAGTGCTTCAAAAACTTCGCGCACAGGAACAAGAGCGCGGTCGTTAAAAATAATAGGTTCGAGAGGGAGTTTTGGTTCTTTTCCGTTAACGAGTAATCTGTATACAGATCCTGTATAATTAGTTATTTTCTCATCGTACTCTATCATAAATGCAGACGCGCTTAAGGAATTTATTATTGTTATTAATAATACAATCCAAAAAGTACATTTCTTAAACATTGGTTAACCTCATTATTAGTTGTCATAGGGTATATTAAGATGCTCAAAAGCTTCACGGCTTGCCATTCTTCCTCTGGGAGTTCTTGTAATAAACCCAAGCTGAAGAAGGTAGGGCTCATAAACATCTTCAATTGTTGAAGGCTCCTCGCCTATTGTTGCAGCAAGTGTATCAAGACCTACCGGTCCGCCTCCAAAGTTTTTTATCATAGCAGAAAGAAGTCTGTGATCTGTAAGGTCAAGACCAAGGTGGTCAACTTCCATGCTCTTGAGTGCATCATCTGCTGCTTCGGCTGTTATTTTGCCATTATATTTCACCTGCGCAAAATCACGGACACGTTTTAAAAACCTATTGGCAATACGGGGAGTGCCTCGTGAGCGAGATGCTATTTCTGCTGCGCCTTCTTCTGAAATTTCAACCTCAAGAAGTGATGCGGAGCGTTTTACAATTTCTTTTAAATCATCAGTTGAATACAGCTCCAGTCTTGAAATTACACCAAATCTGTCACGTAGTGGTGCAGATAAAAGACCTACACGGGTAGTTGCGCCGATTAAAGTGAATTTCGGAAGGTCAAGACGTATTGAACGAGCAGACGGACCTTTGCCTATTATTATATCAAGCGCATAATCCTCCATGGCGGGATATAATATTTCTTCAACTGTACGTGACATTCTGTGAATTTCATCAATGAACAAAATATCGTGTTCTGACAGATTGGTAAGTATTGCAGCAAGGTCGCCGGCTTTTTCAATTGCCGGGCCGCTTGTTATACGAATATTTACGCCCATTTCATTTGCAATAATTCCCGCAAGCGTTGTTTTTCCAAGCCCGGGAGGACCATGAAGAAGAACATGGTCAAGTGCTTCACGGCGCTCTAATGCGGCTTTAATATAAATTTCAAGGTTGTCCTTAGCCTTTGTCTGACCAATATATTCACTAAAATGCTTTGGCCTCAGGCCTGTTTCTATTTCATTATCATCTGTCAGGAATTCGCTGGTTACAAATCTTTCGTCTTCGTTAAACAATTTGTATTCTCCTTTATCTTAGGGTATTAGAACATTGATTTAAGCGCGGCTTTGACCAGACTTTCTGTATCAAGGCTGCTATCTGCTTTGCTAATGGCTTTTTTTGCTTCTGCCTCGGAGTATCCAAGTACAAGCAGGGCGCTCAAAGCCTCGCTTACGTTATCAGTAACCGGAATTTCTGCCGGAATATCATCTGTGTTAATTTCAATTCCCTTAAGCTTGTCCTTAAGCTCCATAACAACTCTTTGAGCAACCTTTGGACCAATTCCTTGAGCTTTTTGAATAAGCTTACTGTCTCCTGTTATAATTGCAAGTGCAATTCTTTCGGACGGTGCAACTGAAAGAATGGAAATTGCCGCCTTTGGACCTACGCCCGAGATGCTTATCAGATGCAAAAACATTTGTTTTTCTTCCTCTGTGGCAAATCCGTAAATATCCGCAATTCCCTCACGCAGATACAAATAAGTGTAAACTTTAATCTCGTCCTTTGATGTGAATGTTGTAACAGAATTAAGAGATGTATATATGTTATACCCTATTCCTCCGGTTTCAACTACTATGTATCCGTCGCCGGAGCTTATATATTTTCCTTTTATGTAGTTAAACATTTTCTTCCTCCGCAAATTTATCTATATATATCATATAATATATGAAAATTTAAGTAAATTGATAAATTATTAAGAAATTATTAAATTATAAAATCATATTACATTTTATTAAGATTAAGCCTATTATTTATTTTGTTGAGTGTGCATGGCATATTGCAACAGCAAGTCCGTCAGCAACGTCGTCAGGCTTTGGAACAGCATTTAAATTAAGGAGCATTTTTGTCATTTGCTGAATTTGTGTTTTATCTGCTCTGCCGTAGCCTGTAACTGCTTGTTTTATTTGCAGGGGAGTATATTCATAAAGCTCAACACCACTGTTTACTGCTGCAACGATTATAACGCCTCTGGCCTGTGCAACATGAATTGCGGTCTTTTGGTTTGAATTAAAAAATAACTCTTCAACAGCAATTGCGTCAGGCTTATATTTTTCTATGTACATTGTAAGTTCAGCATAAATTTTCTGAAGTCTTTTTGGGGTTGGGATACCGGCTTCTGTTGTAATGGCGTCATAGGCAATTGTAGTAAACTTATTGCCAGTATAATCAATCATTCCAAGTCCTATTATTGCATATCCGGGGTCAATTCCAAGTATTCTCATATTCTTCTCCTGTATGGTAATTTTATGCATAAATTTAATAATTAAAGGCGTTTGTGTGAATAATATACAAATAAAAATGTATATTATTAATTTATTATAAAAAATGACAA
>CAZWCO010000075.1:0-6501 GCA_964632665.1 uncultured Lachnospiraceae bacterium
GAATCCATTTGACGTTTTTCTACTGTATTAATGGTATATTCTACCTTTGATACATCAGGCTTTTTAACTGTAACAGTTATTGGATACTCTGTGCCTTGATATACAGCTGTAAGAGAATACTCGCCGTCTTCAATAGCATCATTAAAGCTTAAAACTCCGTCTGTTATTTCCATTACAGAGTCATCCAAAACTTTCCATGAAACATTATCCGGGCTGACGAATACATTGCTCTCGCCTTTTTTAAGTGCTGCAATGTCTGTCATCAAATAGCGTTCATAAGGATTTAAGGTGCTACGGTACACTTTTGCAACAATTTGCTCACTCGATGTTGGTGTACGTGTTACAGATACATCATCCAGCATAACCCTGCAGTTATTTGCAATGATGTAAAATCCTGCTGTCATTGTTGTTGACACCTTGGTTACCATTTCATAGCCGTCTACATTAAATACGCAGACTTTGCCATACATTGTAACAGAAAAATCGTGCCACTGTCCGCTTTCTGAAATGTTTTCCTGACCAAGCGATGTTCCAATTCTCATGTCTGCTTTGCCGTTACCGTCAGCATTGTACATAAAGTGAACGCCTCTGCTTGTTGTTCCAAACATATCATTAGCTACTCTTCGGGTAACAACCTCAAAGCCGGCATTGTAAGCATCTGTGTCAACGCTTCCGGATTCTATTTTGAACTTACCGGAAAGTGTGTAATTGCTAAGTCCGTAAGCTAATGTAAGGTCAGTAGTTTTATTTTTTAGTGCAAGGACTTTGTTTGAGCCATCTGTAACTACATCCTTTATATCATAATTAAAGTACTGCGTTTTAGTGGCTGTATCTTCAAAGTTATCAACTATGGTTATACCTTGTTCAGGCATTGTGTCTATTGTTATAACCTTAGATACCTTATCAAAGCTGTATTCTATATCATGTGTACCCGGCTTTAATATTTTTATTTTTCCGTCACTTATAGAAAGTGCACTCTTGTCATAGCTCGCTGTGTAATCTGTTATTACTTCGGTTGAAGTGCTTGTTGTACCGATCAGGGTATACTCGTACTCTCCGCCTACCATAAATCCGCTTGTTTTGGAAAGAGCTGCATCTGAATACTTACTTATATATATACTCTTCTGGTCGGAAACACCATCGCAGGATACGCTGACAGTATGATTGCCGGCTGATAATCCACTAATAGTTGTTCCCTCTACTCCAATATTATCACAGGTTACAACGTATGCATTTGTTTCTACTTCTTCACCGTTATTAAACGCAACAACGTCAAAGGTTATTTCATCCCCCGATTTGTATCCATCTGCAAGATTTACAATTTTAATCTCATCTATTTCGGATACACCATTAACGTTAAGCGTTGCCCAGCCTTTTCCACCGGTCGCACGGTCATTACAAATAGCACGGACCGTTTGCTCTCCGGTTTTTAACAGTTTTATTTTTCCATCTGCTATTTCTGCCGATGTATTATCATATTTAAATGTTATATTTTCAAGAGGTAAGGAGTATTCGTTTCCGTCTTCTCCAATTGCTTTTACATCAAGCTCGTACCATTCATTTATATATACCTGCTCGGGCAGGTCCAATACAAGCTCATTTGACTTTACAACCGCATATGCTTTAAGGTTGTCAACATATGTTGTTGCACTGTGTGATGTTATTGCAAAACCATCTGTCTGATGAATCATTTCTTCAAACAGGAATTCATCGGTTTCTATTTCTGTGGAATAGTTCCAAAGAGTTGACTTCTCCTCATCCTCTGCGTGACAGAATATACTTCCGTTATAATATCCCATTGTCATTGTAAACGGCTCTGTTTCACGAGTGGTCTGATTCAGGAGCCCTGTTTCGTTACTGAATGCATCGTAAGTATATGTATCTGCCAATATACCTGACTCTGCCACGGCATACCCGAACACATCGCGAGTTTTTGCAGTTGGAGTTACAACATCATAATACATGAATCGTTGAGAAGTATCTCCTCCTAAATCATAACGACCAAAGCCAAGTGCAGAAATACTTGATCCTGTACTGCCGCCCTGGCAAAAATCTGCTGTAACAGCGACATTTGTACTGCCGGTTAAAAACCTTGGAGTTTGTATAATTGTACTTGCAGCATTCATAAGGAGCATTTTGTTTCCGTCTGACTCCTCATAAATTTCGCATGTTTTGTATCCGGTAGTTGAGTTTAACCATTCCTCAGGTATTCCGTCCTCAAAGTCTTCACTATACACCAGATTTGATGTTACATACATGCTTGCAGAGTCTGTGTAACCGATTGTAAAACTATCACAAACAGGACCAAGGTCCTTATTAAATACAAGCACGCTTACACTTTCCTGCCCCGCACACGTAGCAGTATGCCACTGGAAAGGCATACTTATGCTCGTATCAGTTCCAGCCGGAATGTTAAAGGACTGCTTTTGGACATTTGTTAATCTGGTGCCATCGTATGATGCAACCATAACAGTTACAGTCTCGTCCGCTGCAGAACTGTTTGTTACAACTCCCTCAACAGAGCAGGACTCACCCGGAAATCCTTCTCTCAGGTCTTTTATTATATTCTGATTTGCATCCTTAACACACAAATCTGAAGCTATAAGCTTTCCACTTGATGTAGCAGAGGCAATATGCAAGGGAATTCCCAGCAAAGTAACTGCCACACAAAGGAATAATGTAATAAATTTTTTCATAAAAACCTCTTAACCTTTTACTGCGCCGATCATTACACCCTGTGTAAAATACTTTTGTATAAACGGATAAATAACCAACATAGGCAAGGTTGAAACAATAATAACTGCATATTGAACAGTATAGCTTGCCATACTCTTGACACCGGCATCAGCACCTTGAGTCATAAATGCTGTGTCATCTGATATTAGTATTTCTCTTAGCACAAGCTGGAGCGGATATTTGTTACGATCTGATATAAAGAGCATCGCATTAAACCATGAATTCCAATGAGATACTGCGTAATAAAGAACCATAACAGATATAATTGCCTTTGAAAGCGGCATTACTATTGAAAAAAGTATTCTAAAATGTCCTGCTCCGTCAAGCTTTGCGCTTTCAATCAAATCCTCCGGTATTGCTGAGAACGACGTTCTCATAACTATCAGGTTAAATGTACTGATTGCCACCGGCAAAATCAAGGACAAGTATGAGTCCAAAAGCCCAAGCTTCATAACAACAAAGTAAAAAGGTATTGTGCCACCGTTGAAATACATTGTAAACACGATTAAACGCATTATGAGATTACGTCCGATTGCATCCTTTCTTGCTAAGAAATACGCACCGAAGGATGTCATGATTATGTTGAGTGTAACGCCAACAACCAATATAAAAATTGTATTGCCAAATCCGCTTAACAAGGTAGGATTTTTTGTCATCATTTCGTACGATGCAGTAGAAAATCCAAGAGGACGTACCAATATTCCTTTATGACTCATATATAACGCAGGATCTGACAGTGATGCGAAAAGCACATATATCATAGGATACAACATTATAACGCATAAGAAACACATAAAAATAATATTAAATTTTTCAAAAATTCTTTCACCAATGCTTCTTTTCATTCTACCACCCCTACCACAAGCTTGTTTCTGTTAATTTTTTACTTATATAGTTAGTTAACATCAGCAATGAAAAGTTTATTACTGAGTTGAAAATACCAATTGCTGTTGTATAACTCCATTGCTGTCCTTCAAAGCCCATACGGTATATGTATGACGAAATAACATCGGCTTTGTTGTAAATCAGCGGGTTATAAAGCAAAATTATTTTCTCATATCCAACACTAAGAAGAGAACCCATTTTCATTATGAGCATAGTAATAATCGTAGGAAGAATTCCCGGGATTGTTACATTAAAGAGCTGACTGATTTTCCCTGCACCATCTATCTTTGCTGCCTCATAAAGCTGTGCGTCAATTCCTGACAATGCTGAAAGATAAATTATGGAGCCCCATCCAACTTCCTGCCATATACCTGATATAACGTGAATTGGAACAAACAAATTCGGATCTGTGAGCATATCAGTACTGGTACCTCTTATTGGCTCCAACAAGTTTGTTATAAATCCGTCATTGCCAACAAAAGCTTTTATGATACCACACACAACCACAAGAGATACAAAGTGCGGAAGATATGTAAGCGACTGTACAACCCTCTTAAACTTGTTCTGTCTGATTTCATTAATCAACAAAGCAAGAATGATAGGAGCCGGAAATCCAAAAACAAGCGATGCTACACTTATGGATAATGTGTTTCTTATCAATCTTCCAAAGTCCGCCGATCCAATAAAATCTGTAAAGTGCTTAAGTCCTACCCACGGTCCATCAAAAAAACCGTTTCCAGGCAAATAGTCCTGGAATGCAATGAGTGCACCGTACATGGGATAGTACATAAATGTTGCATAAAAGATAATAACCGGTAAAATCATAAGATAGAGCTCCCAGTCAGACGCTGCTCTGCGCAGCGCCTTTGGGACTCTTGTTCTTTTATGTACTACATTAATTTGTGTTTCCATTTTGAAAATCTCCTCGTTTTTTATCTTTCCAGATATTTTTCGTATGCTGCCTGTTGAAGCTCAAGAATTTCCTGAAGACCTCCTGCATTTAATTCGTCTACGAATTTATCAAAGTTTTCTATTGGCTCAAGTCCCATAATAAACTTTACAAGCATTTCCTGGTAATATGTATTAACAGCAGTCTGGAGCTTTGCAAGGTCAGACGCTCTTTCAGGATAAATGTATGGAAGTAGGTAATCAGCTGCATTTGTTGCTGACCAAACCTCAATAGCGTTCTTCTGCTGAGGTGTTGCTGCATATTGCTCCATATATCTTCTGTCCTGTACAAACGGGCCGGAGCCTGATGCTCTTAAATAAGCTGCCATAGCCTCTGCCATAGATTTACCTTCGCTGTTGTTTGTAATAACTTCTGTATATGTAGGATAGCCATCTACCATTTCGTAGCTTACGCCCTCTATACCAAAGTTGTAAAGTAACCCGCCTTCTTCGCTATATGCGTAGTCAAGTAATTTGATTGCCTTGTCAATATCCTTACAGCTTGAAGAAATCGCTGCAAACTTAGCAGTACATTGGAGTGAGCAATCACCAAACTTTGGAGTTTCACCTTTGTTAAGTACCGGATACGGTGCTGCTACAAGGTCAAAGCCTTCTTCTGTTGCAGCTGTGAGGTACATGCCCATTCCGCCACCTGTTGAGTTGATTGTTGCACCACTGATTCCGCCAAGGATGTTTGCATTAACGCCCTTACTGTCCTGTGTTGCAATTGCATTATCAAGAAGACCTTCCTTATACCACTTGTTCATAGTTTTAAGGAATTCCTTAAATCCAGGTTGGCTTGGACCGTATTTAACAATACCATCTTCTACATATGTTTTTGCAGTTTCGCCATATGCGCCTACAAACACACCACGATCAAAGAAGGTTGTTGTCATAGTAAGCGGTGCTTCAGAGTTTTTCTTTTCTTTGAAAGCTCTGAGCATTGTTTCCCACTCGTCAATTGTTTCAGGGACTGGGAGACCAAGTTCGTCGAGCCAGTCTTTTCTAATCATCAAGCCTGCTGATGTACGAAGGTAATCATCAACTCTTACAAAAGGAAATCCTATGAGCTTACCGTCATCAGTATAAATGAGTCTTGCAATATCCTCATGCTCTTCGAGGAACTTTTTGAGGTTTGGAGCTTTATCAAGATGCTGTGCAATATCTATAACCTTACCTTGTTCAATTGCATTTCCCATACCTCCGGGATAACCGTCCCAGGAAGCTTCAATAATGTCCGGCAAATCTGTCTGTGCCATCATGATGTTAAACTTTTCTGCTGATTGACCCGTTGGTGGATGTATGTATTCAACATCTATTCCTAAACGTTCCTCTAACGCTTTTGCAATTTCAGTTTCACCATAATCAGTATATTGCGCGGCTGTTGCAGAATCCATTGCCATCCAATATGTGAGTGCTGTTGATTCTTCTTTCTTAGAACATGACACTACAAGAGACGACAGTGTTGCTACACTCAAAATTGAGCTTAAAACTCTCAAACTCTTTTTTGGTTTTTTCATTTTACATTCCTCCTTAATATTTATTTACTTATACATCAGTCCAAGACATAAACACAATCAAATGGAATTTTAGCTTAAACCGAGCGTATTTCCTTACGATAATTATAGCACAGCGACAAAAATAATGTCTACTACCAAAATCTATACTTAAAAACCACTTTCTTAAATATAATGGACTTTCTATATTTTTGGCGGTTAAATATGGTAAATAACAGGAACTATCAACTGCGATGACTAGATTATTTTAAGATAAAAAAAAATAAAGGTGTCATAGCAACACCTTTATAAGTTATTTATCTTTGTACTCTTCCTGAGCCGTCTCCACCGGCAAGATTTTCAACATCTGCTCTTGAAACTAAGTTAAAGTCACCGGGGATTGTATGCTTAAGGGCAGACGCCGCTACACCAAACT
>CAZWCO010000076.1:0-6493 GCA_964632665.1 uncultured Lachnospiraceae bacterium
ATGAACCATTTACCGTAAGTGCAACTTCTGCATCAACAAGATCCTTTGCATAGATAGCACCACCATGTGTTCCAGCTTCATTTTCTGAAAAAGTTACATTTCCTATCTTCGCTCTGCTACCGGTAAGATGTATTGCACCGCCGCCTGATGTAGCACTGTTTTTGCTGAAAGCAGAATCCGCTACGGTCACTGCTTTGTTTCCGTTAATTTCGCCGCTTCCGTATATTGCACCGCCGTTTGACGCACTATTATTCTTAAACTCAGTATTTTTAACATCCAACACGCCCTGAACATATATGGCACCTCCGTCATCGGCGCTATTTCCGTCAAAAACAACACTGCTTTCTATAATATCATTTTCTTCTCCAAGGTACAAAAAGCAAAGTGTGCTTGCAGGCATATATATTGCTCCGCCGCTATTTGTTGCGGTGTTTTCGTTAAACTGAGCATTATAGATATGTCCTTCGTGATAGTTATATATAGCACCTGCACGTGCTGCACTGTTAGATGTAAACTCACCGCCGTAAATATTTGTTGTACCAAAACTGTAGATTGCACCGCCCCATGCACTGTCTTCTCCGTCTACATTGTGTACACCGTTGTTACTAAAGGTACCTGAATATACATTTACCGTGGACGATGCGTTAATAATTGCTGCACCGCCTATGCGATTTGTGTATGATAAGTTATACTTTTCATCAAGAGTTCTTTCGTTTGAACCCTTGTAACAGTTTTTTATTGTAACAGAATAAATATCCGCCTGTGCATCATTGCACACAAACAGAGCTGTACCTGTCACAGTTGCGGTCATATTATCTTTGTTACCGTCTATTACAAGAAGGCTTGTACCGTCAGATGAAGCATTTCCCAGGGTAAATACCATGCTTGCTTCTTCCACTCCTGCATCGCCCTCTGTATCTTCTTCCTGAGCGGCAGCATTTCCTTCAGCATCCTCGCCAATCACAAACATATCTCCTGAAAAGTCTGCTGCTCTTGTGAGGGTATGCACTTCTTCAGAATATATGCGCATATCCCTTGCTATGTAAAAAGTACGATCAATTTCAAAATCTGCTGCTATGCATATTGATGTAAAACCATTTTTTATCGCAGTCTCAAGCGCGGAAGATGATTTTACCTTAATAGTAATCTCTCCCAAATCTCCAGGGTTTTCGGGATCTTCTTCCTCGCCATAATCTGTATAGTCGGGAATTACAGCCTCAACTTCATATACAGTAAGGTTATTTACAATTGCTGATGCCCAATATGTATCGTCCAAATCACCTGTTGTATCAAGGTCCGTATATTTCGACTTATCTATATTAAGCACTGCGCCTGCAGAGTTACCCCATATTATAGAACCACCATCTGTTGCTGTGTTTCCGCTTACCGTTGCACCTACAAGAGTAAGTGTTGTTCCCGTTGTGGTTTCATACAGGAATCCGCCTTTTGATGCGCTGTTATTCTTCGCCGTTGTATTGTACATTTTTACAACGCTCTTATTTGAAAGGTAAGCCACACCACCATAGCTTTTTGCTTCGTTTGAATCAAATTCACAGCTGTGGAGCATCACTTCTGTTCCGCCTGTATATATGTACAGAGCACCGCCAATACCTGCTGCACCGTTTTCGGTAAATGCTGTCTTATATATATTCGCTGCTGCTGAAGTTGTGAAATACATTGCTCCACCGTTGCCGGTTGCGTCGCTTTCACTTATTTCACTGTTATACATATTTAACGTAGAAGCATTATTGTGCAGAAATCCACCATTTGACGTTGCTATGTTTCCCCTCGCATTAATATCATTCATAAGAAGCTTACTGCTTGAAGCCAAGGCTATCGCACCGCCGCTTGCACCGACGTTTCCGGTAAAGGTTGACGATACCATTTCTGCCGTTGACGAATTGCCCAAGCATATTGCACCACCTTTGCCTGCCGCGGTGTTTGATGTGAATGTTACCGATTCCAGCGTTGCACTTGATTCTGAATTATAGTATATTGCACCACCATCTAATGTCGTACTGTTTTCAGAAAAGTCTGTGCCGGTTATGCTTGATGTGCTCTTTGTAGAATATATTGCACCACCGCCGTTTGCTTCACATGATGTGTTTAAGCTGAATTCAGAATCAGCTATCTTTGTTGGTGCGTTATTTATATATATTGCACCTCCGTTTTTTGTTGCGGCATTTGCCGAGAAGGTTGCTCCGTTTACAGAAAGTGCATTTTCTTCTGTTGCAAGGTCTATTGCATAGATTGCACCGCCATGTGTTCCTGCTTCGTTATCTGCAAATATTGTATTTCCGAACTCTGCAATACAGTCTGTGATATATGCACCACCACCGCCGCTTGTTGCCGCATTACGACTAAGGGTTGAATCTACAACGGCTACTTCTCCCTTTGCGTATATTGCACCACCGTTTACAGCAGTATTTTCCAAAAAGTCAGCATTTAAAACAGTTAATTCATTTGTAGAATAAACAGCTCCGCCACTGCCTGTTGCAGTGTTGCTTGAAAATTCTGTATTGGCTGAATTGAGCAGAACACCCGTTGCATATATCGCACCGCCGTCTCCGGCACTGTTTCCTTCAAAAACAACACTTCTTTCTACAACATCATTTTCTTCACCAAGGTACAAATACGCAACTGTACTTGCCGGTACATATATTGCACCACCGTTGGCGGTTGCAGTATTTTCCTTAAACTTTGCATTGTAAATATGTGTTGTTCTGTAATTGTATAATGCACCACCACGTGCCGCATAGTTTCCTTCAAAGGTTGCTCCGTAGATATTAAGAGCACCAAAGGCATAGATTGAACCACCCCTTGAGCTTGCTTCCCCTTCTACGTTATGAACGCCGTTATTTGTGAAGGCACATGAATATATATTTACTGTTGACAATGCATTTATTATTGCCGCACCGCCGATATATTCAGTATTTGTTAATTTATACGTTTCTTCAAGTGCTCTTACATTTGAATTCTTATAGCAGTTCTGAATTGTGACATAGTACAAATCTACCTGTGCATTATTGCACACAAACAAAACTGTACCTGCTACGTCCACAGTCATATTATCCTTATTACCGTCAATTACAAGAAGATTTGTACCATTGGAAGATTCACTGCCAAGTGTAAATATTACACTTGCTTCTTCCTCTGCGGTATCATCCTCTTCACCTGTTTCCTCCGTCGCAGGAGCATTTCCTTCCGAATCTTCACCAACTACGAAGATGTCGCCTGCAAATGATGCCGCTCTTGTAATTGTGTGAGTTTCCTCCGTATAAATATGGGTATCTTCCGTTATGTAGAAGGTTCTGTCCACTTCAAAATCTGCCGCTATGCAGATTGAAATAAAGCCGCTATTTATCGCATTCTCAAGCTCAGAAGATGATTTTACTTCCACTGAGCTTGATGTATCTTCAACAAGTTCTTCCTCTCCTGTCGAATTTTCAAGTGCTACAATTTCTTCTTGGGAAGACTCAATTTCATCAAATTGCTCCAAGGAAGCCTCTCCATCGGTAGCTGTGATTTCCGTTTCAATCGGCGTTTCTTCCTGGTTTTCAGCTTGCACCATAACTACTCCGCTTAAGCTGTTTGTAAACAAAAACACAGCTATTGCCAAAGAGCATATTTTTTTTAATCCTTTCATGACTTTCTCCTTCTACTCATAATTTGTATATTATATCCCTTATAAGTTGCAGTACCTTCTTTTGCTCATTTCTTGCCACTCCAAAAGAATATGACGCTAAAATCATATCATATATATATTTATTTGTCAACAATTATACCAAATTCCCCATCACAGCAGAGCTACCCTGGAAACTCTTGCAATCATGCTTACCTACTACCGATCTGATACAACAAATTACATCTGTAGGTTTTAAGTTACTAAATATGCTTGCAAACTCCGTAAATCTTTTCCTTCTTGTTTTTTCTACAATATTCAATACAACAAGTTCTATCTACTCAAAAATAGGACCAAAAATTATATTTCAACTCTGTTGTCGTGAATTAAATCCAGATTGGAAGCATAAAGATGAGAAACATCTGAATAACAGAGGCATCTTGGTGCCGAAAATCCGTTTTCATTATTTTCGAATTCTATAACTGTAACTCCTGTATGAGTATAGTTAAACCCGGACCACATTATATGCAGAGGTATGTGAAGCAAAACAGAAATCCATGCCCTTGCAAATACAGAATGGCAAAATAAAGCTACTTTATCCTCGTTAGGCTTTAAAATACGATAAACACCGTTTTCTTCCTTATATCCAAGTCTTTCAAGAAATTCCTTTCCGTGTTCTTCAATATACTTTACGGCTGATTTCATTTGTGATTCGTTTATGCCACTGCATTCGTATGCTCTGTCATAAGGCAAATCTATATTTCCCTTTTCCCTGTAATATGTATTTGGCACAAAAGTAATAGACTTCATTTTTCCATCAGGAAAAGGTGTTAACCTTTCGTCACCCACTTCATGAGTCCATTCTTCAATGTTTTTTTCAAGACCAAGCAACCTGCATGCAGGTTCTGCTGTTTCCTTTGCACGTCCCATAGGAGAAGAAAATATCTTATCTATTTTTGAATCAAAAATTCTCTTTCCAACAGCTTCTGCTTGTAATTTCCCTCTTTCTGTAAGAGAGTCATGTTCGTAGTCCGGATCGCCATGTCTTACTATGTACAATAACATACTATTACCTCCATAATTTAAATGAGTTCTTTGATAAACGGTTTTCTAATAATCCTGCAAGCATAATAAAATATGATACAATTACTCCGGCAAAAAGCGGATCAAACGGAAGAATATCCAATAAATTAAATACTAAAGTCATTGTGGGGCCAATAATTATTGAAAAAGTTGCATAATCCGGTCGGACACGTCCCGGATACAAAAGCGTAAAGCATAGAGGAATAAAAAGAGTTGCTCCCCGAAGTCCCATTGACATAAACGCAAAATTCAAAATTGTATCACCGAGCGGTCCCATGGATAAGAAGCAGGCAAGTGTTAAAATTAATACAAGCGTAGCCTTTTCTACAATATCGTCCCTCAATTTAGATAAAAATTTCCCTTTAAACAAAGGTAAAATATCTTTCGTAATGATAATTGCAACACCAAGCGAAATACCTGCTCCTGATCCTATTACGGTAACAAATAATGTCCCCAGAACAATTCCTCCCAACATAGGAGGCATATATTGTGTTACAAAGTAAGTCAATGCTGCTTTTGGTATAATATCCGGATGCACAGAACGCATAAAGAGACCTACTAAAATACCGCCAATTCCAACAATTGGCATAAGCGCTGAACTAAGCAAAGCACCTTTCATTGCCTGTTTTTCATTTCCTGCCATAATAATTGCCTGAGCATAGCTTTGCGTAGAAATGACACCAATAATAAGCGACAAACATGCCCCTAAATCTTTGCTGACGCCTCGCGCAAACAAACTATGAAATTGAATATTCTCCGGATTATCTATTGACCTGATATTATTAACAAAGCCCGACCATCCTCCCGAAAAATGCAGAACCAGGAGTCCCGTTGCTATCATTGCTATATATATCAGGATGGTTTTTAAAATTCCTACTATTCCGCTTCCCTTTACACCACCAAATATAATATATAGTACCATAATTATTGCAGAAAAAAATAAAGATGCAAACAAAGGTACATTTGGGAAAATAACTGCAATAATGGCAGTTGCGGATATTAACTGTGAAATAACATTAATAAAACTGCCAACGGAACAAAAAACAGAGGATATAAAACCGTTTTTTATTCCATACTCTTTTGTGATAAAAGCATTTAACGTCTTGTTCCCGCTTCTATGAAAAGGTTTTGCATATATTAGTGCAAGAATCAGACATGCAATACCACCACCTAACGTATACCACCACGCACTCATACCGTACTGATATGCAAGCTGAGCAGTTCCAATGGTGGACGATCCACCTACAAGCGTTCCCATAATTGCACCTGCAACCATAAAAGAATTAGCTCCCTTTATCTCTTTTGCCTTTTTACCGGAAAAAATGCTTAGTGCAACAATTGCTATAACCGAAATGGATGCACCTAAAACTATTTGAAATGTCATTATTTTATCCTTCCTACTAAACAAATCGACTTAGATAAGCTCATTATAGCACAAAAATAAGAAAATGACAATATGAAAGTCAAATATTGTCATTTTCTACAATTACCATTTACAAGTAATTAATCCATCTTTCTCTAAGATAATTTCGGTGCCATAAGGCTCGCACATTTTCTTAAGATATTCTGCTATCTCCGGATTATGACTTTGACGCGGAAGTCCCGTATCAGATTTATGTCCATCCATGCTCATCTCAACAGGCATTAATATGAGCTTTGTAAGCTTTGTGCCATCTGTTTCCCAATATGGAATAACAGAGCGGAACATACGTGGGTCTGTCATCAATCCCACAGTAAAATCCTTTGAACGTTTTTTTAGTAACTCATGTACAGTTGACGATGAAGTAA
>CAZWCO010000077.1:0-6465 GCA_964632665.1 uncultured Lachnospiraceae bacterium
GGCAGACGGATTCCATTATGATATTACATACTGGGAAATATGGAATGAGCCTGATTGTAAAGATAACTCCATGTGGATAGGAACTCAGCAGCAATTCTTTGATTTGTATGAAACAACCGCAAAGCTCCTCAAGTCAAGATTTCCGCAGATCAAAATAGGCGGACCTGCCATTTCCCAATCAGCATTCGGTGATCTGACATGGGCAGAGGAGTTCTTAGAGTATATGTCAAAAAGAAATGTTCCCTTGGACTTTTTCTCATGGCATATATATACAGACTCTATCGATGAATTCCGCAGAATTGCAAAGGGTGTTGAGGAAATTCTTGAGAAAACCGGTTATGGTAATGCAGAGAATATAATGAATGAGTGGAACTATATAAAAGACTGGTCAGACGAATTTGTTTATTCAGTAGAGCAAATAATCGGTGTTAAGGGCGCTGCTTTTATGGCAGCTGTAATGTGCGCTGCCCAGACAGAAACATCTATTGATATGGCAATGTATTATGACGCGCGTCCAGCAGTATTTAACGGAATGTTCGATTACTATACATTAAGACCTCTTAAAGGATACTATTCAATTAAAATGTTCTCAGAGCTTTACGGTCTTGGAACACAAGTGGAGTGTATCAATTCCATGAAAGATGTTTATGCCCTCGGAGCAATGAACGATAAAGAGCAGCATGCATTTATGATAGCGCGCTATGAGGATGATGACAGTGTGATAGAAGAAAAGACAGTAACTGTTAAAATTCCCGAGCTTAAAAATACTACACTTGAATGTGCAATTGTTGACGACATACACACAAACAAGATTGAAGCAATAAAAACAGATGAAAACGGCTCCTTTGAGCTATCAATGAAGCCAAACAGCGTTTTCTTGGTAAAAAATATACTATAAAAACAAAAATCAGGCTGTATTATTACAGCCTGATTTTTAGTTATCTTCTGGGATCCTTTGTGCCCTCTACTAATATTCTTTTCTTGTATGATGTAGGACTAAAGCCTGTTTCTCTTTTAAATACAGTACTGAAATACTGTTGATTTCCAAAAGATAAAAATTCACTTATTTCTGCGACACTTGAACCATTAAGGAGCATAGTACATGCTCTTGAAATTTTGAGCCTTAAGAAGTATTTTGCAGCTCCGCAGCCGGAGTATTTTGAAAAAATCTTTTTAAGATAGCTTTCGCTTGTGTTGCAAATTCGTGCAAAATCAGATATTGACAGGTCTTTTGTTATGTTTTCGTTCATGGTTTCTATAATTTTCCTGTATATATCAGCGCCGGAATGGTTATCCTCTGATACAGTTTGTTTTGTACCTTTAAGTATCTTTAAAAGTAACATTTCAATATGTAATGACAGCATGTTCATTGAATATTCGTCCGGATTTTCCCTTAATACAAGTGATGAATCTGACTTTCTTTTAAACAATACTCCGATTTCTTCAAAAATCTTAAATAATATATTTGTAGCACCGGCAGGCATTAAGAATATGCTGTTTTCAAAGTTTTTCATACCAATGCCTTTGGCATCAAATGACATTATAATAACATGAGGCTCTGTGCCGCCTGTTGACCATATTTTGTGAAACTCCATAGGTTTGTGGAATATTACCTGTCCGGCTGTCAGCTCATATACATGGTTGTCTGCAGTAACACCAACTGTGCCGCTGGCTACATACACAAGCTCCCAAAAATCGTGTTGTTCTCCTGAGAATTCAAAATCAAATCTTTTAATATCGTCATAAGCGGTGTACAAGGTATCGACTGTGAGTATTTTATTTAACTTAAATTCATCGTATGGCATTTTTTATCTCCTCGTTGTTTTTGTGTCGTATAAACAAAACAGTCCAAGACTGTTCCTGAAAGCGTAAAGCTTTGATTCGGGATTGTATTTAAATTCTGCCTGTGGCAGTGCAATTGCAGGTGTAAACTTTACTTCCGCACCACTTTTAGAAATATAGGCGATGTATTGTACATGATGGTTTTTGTACTGTGATGTGTCAATTGTAACGTACACTATGCCGCTTTCTTCAGATACCCGGTACGGACATGAAATTTCTTCAAGGTTTTCAATCTCACATGTTTTATGACCGCAGCAATTAAGAGGTACGGGATAGGTGTTTATATGTATAGATCCGCAAATCTTGCAATACAGAACGTGTGTACAGTCCACAGTCGACGGTACAAGATTTATAAAATCTTTGATGTCTAAATTAAACATCTTAAAAATGTTTCTTAAATCTTCAAGAGGTATTTCCCTCTTGCCGCATTCCCATGCAGATACGGTTTGATTGCTTATTCCGATTTTGTTTGCAAGCTTTTCCTGAGTAAATCCAAGATGCATTCTTATTTTTTTCAAAATCAGTGCGCCGGAGTTGTTTCTTGAAATATAGGGCATATCCTTTGTAGCTAAATTTTGCATTTTATTTCCATTCCTTTTAAATAGTCAAGCTCTCCGGCAGATGTTTTAAAATTAAACACAAGCTTATAGCTTCTAAGAAGATAACCGTTTTTTTGTTTGCTTCCGCCGTATTTAATGTCCCCTGAAAGAGGATTGCCGATTGATGCAAGATGAGCTCTTATCTGATGTGTTCGACCTGTGAGGAGTTTTATTTCCAACGTGGAATAATTTTTGTCGGTGCTTAAGATGGTGTACTCCGTAGCAATTTCTTTGCCCATGCCGGAAGAATTAACCAATACCTTCTTTTCACGTCTCAAAAGGCTTGAGTAAATTGTATCATGTTTTTTTGGAGGTTTCCCGTCACATATACATACGTAGTATTTGTCAATTTCCCGATCCTTGATTTTTTTGTTTATAATCCGTAGAGCATTTGCGTTTTTTGCTCCTATTACAAGTCCTGAAGTGTTTTTGTCAAGGCGGTTGCACAGGGCAGGTGTAAAGGAGTTTTCTTCTTTTGGGTTGTATTCTCCTTTTTCAAAGAGATAATATATAACTCTGTTAATCAATGTATCTTCCAAGCTGCCTTCGTCTGCATGAACAGAAAGTCCTTTTGGTTTGTCAAGAACAAGAATATTTTCGTCTTCATATATAATTTCGGGTGAGGGAAGAGGTGAGATAATCTTTTCTTCTTTTTTAAAAAATTCGTCATTAAAGTACAGGGATATCGTATCTCCCTCGTTTATAACTACGCTTCCGTCATGGCAATGCTTTCCATTAATACGTACATTATTTTTTCTTAATCCCTTGTAGAGCATTGATTTTGGTAGTGCAGGCACAGATTTCTGAATAAATTTGTCAAGTCTTTGATTTGAGTCGTTTTTATTGACAGTAAATATTCTCATTATGAAAACCTCAAAAATTTATAATTTATTCACAATTAATTTCTTATTTTTTATTGTATCACAAAATAAAATATGTTACAATATATTTTAAGAAAATTGTTGAAATTTATTTTATCGGAGAGGATAAGACAAAATATGGGATTATTTTCATTTAACTACGCAAAAGAAGGTCCTGGAATAAGCAAGGACGCACCTAAAAAGAAAGGTATATTTTTATATTTTGAATTGCTTGGAAGAAAGTTTTTTAAGCTTTGTCAGGCAACAATGCTATGCACAGCATGCAGTATACCTTATTGTATATTGATGACTTTATTTTTGCACACATTTTTCGGGGGATATGTGTCTCAGTTTATAACAGGACTGTTTACCGCTGAAGAGGTTGTAGCGGTGGATGTACAGATGCTTTCATTGATTGTAAGCTCGGTAGTGGCATCTCTTTTATATGTTTTATGGGGCTCCGGTCCTGCATCTGCCGGTTTTGCATATATTGCAAGATGCTTTACAAGGGAAGAGCATTCCTGGGTTTTTTCGGATTTCTTTAAGAAGTTTAAGGAGAATTTTAAACAGTCAATTATACTTGTAATAATTGATTTTGTGGTTGTGTTCTTTGTCTTTAATGCTGTTATACAGTACAGGAACATGTATGCTTCCCAAAATCAGTTCATATGGTTGCTTTTGCTATATGTGTGCGTAATGACATTTATAATATATACCTTTATGCATTTCCATATATATCAGATTATGGTAACATATGAATGTAAATTCAGAGATTTAATGAAGAACTCTTTATTGCTTGCTCTTGGCAAAGCACCGCTGAATTTAATTCTTTGTATTATTTCAGCAGGGATTCTTGTAGTTATGTATTTTTATCTCAGACCCGGATTTGTTTTGTTTTTGAGCTTTTTATGTGTCTACGGTCTTTTAAGATACCCTCTTGAGTTCTACTCTGCAAGAACAGTACAAAGGATAATGAACAACACATCGAAAGGTGAATAATTATATGGAAAACTTTGATATAGCGGTAATAGGAGGCGGTCACGCAGGTGCGGAGGCCGCTTTTGCTGCTGCAAGGCTTGGATGCAGGACAGTAATGTTTACAATCAGCCTTGATGCTGTCGGAAACCTTCCTTGTAATCCAAGCATCGGCGGAACAGCAAAGGGACATCTTGTTCGAGAGATAGACGCCCTTGGCGGTGAAATGGGAAAGGTTGCAGACGCTACATTTATTCAGTCAAAAATGTTAAACCGAGGCAAAGGCCCGGCAGTACATTCTCTCCGCTGTCAGATTGACAGGAAGCGTTATCACATAGAAATGAAAAAGCGCCTTGAAAATCAGGATAACTTACAGATTAAACAGGCGGAGATTGTACAAATAGGTACAGAAAACGGAAAAATCTCCTCTGTTACAACTCATACGGGAATGGTTTATGGAGTCAAGGCTGTTATTGTTGCAAGCGGAACATACCTTAAAGGCAGAGTCCTCATAGGAGACTGGGAAAAGGAAAGCGGACCTGACGGCACGTTTCCGTCAATAGAGCTTTCTGACTGCCTTAAGAAAATGGGCGTGGAAATAAGACGCTTTAAAACAGGGACGCCTGCACGTATACATGCAAAAACAATAGATTTTGACAAGATGGAAAGGGAAGAAGGAGACGAGATAATTGTTCCCTTTTCTTTTGATACAAAGGAAGAGCTTAAAAACCGTGCTGCGTGTTATCTTACCTATACAAACGAAGAAACACATGAAATTATCCGTGAAAATATTCATAAAGCGCCAATGTATAGCGGAAAGGTTAATGGCGTAGGTGCAAGATACTGTCCGTCCATTGAGGATAAAATCATGCGTTTTAAGGATAAAAACAGACATCAGCTGTTTATGGAGCCTATGGGACTTGATACTCACGAAATATATGCACAGGGTATCAGTACAGGACTTCCGGAGGATGTCCAGATTAAAATGCTAAGAACTATAAAAGGTCTTGAAAATGTAGAAATTATGAGACCCGCATACGCCATAGAATACGATTGCTGTGACCCTCTGCAGCTTTATCCTACATTAGAATTTAAAGAAATTCCAAATCTTTACGGTGCCGGACAGTTTAACGGAACAAGCGGCTACGAAGAGGCGGCAGCTCAAGGTCTTGTAGCAGGTATTAATGCAGCGTTGAAGCTTCAGGGTAAAGACCCCCTTATACTTCACAGAATTGACGGATACATTGGTACGTTAATAGATGACCTTGTAACAAAGGGTACAAATGAGCCGTACAGAATGATGACCTCACGGTCTGAATACAGACTTCTTCTCCGTCAGGATAATGCAGACGAACGACTTACTCCAATTGGCTATAAGGTAGGTCTTATTTCAGAAGAAAGATATAAAGCATTTTTAGAAAAAATGGAAATGGTAGATAGGGAGATTGAAAGACTTTCAAATGCAATTGCCACACCTTCGGATGCAAACGAGCTCCTTGAAAGCTACGGCACAGCACCCCTTAAAACAGGATGTAAACTTTCTGAACTTATAAAAAGACCACAGCTTGATTACGAAAAGCTGCTGCCTCTGGATAAAGAACGCCCCGAGCTGCCATATGCTGTCACGGAACAGGCAGAGATAAAAATAAAATATGACGGATATATAAAGCGTCAGCAAATGCAGGTTGAAGGCTTTAAAAAGATGGAAGACCTTAAAATCCCGGATAGCTTTGACTATGATAAGGTGTACGGACTACGTGTTGAAGCAAGACAAAAGCTTTCAAAGATTAAGCCCAAATCACTTGGACAGGCATCCCGTATTTCGGGGGTATCTCCTGCTGATATATCGGTTCTAATAATATACTTTAAGGAAACGGACAGGAAGTGAAAAGATGGATTTTACTGCAATAGATTTTGAAACAGCTACATCTGTGTACTCAAGTATCTGCAGTATGGGAATATGTGTTGTTGAAGATAATGAGGTTATTGAAAGACGGGATATTCTTATTTGTCCCGAGCCCTTTGAGTTCAATGAATATAACACCAAAATTCACGGAATTTTACCATATATGGTAGAGGATAAAGGCAAGTTTTATGAACATTGGGATGAAATAAAGCCATATCTTGAGGGTAAAACAATTATTGCTCATAACGCACAGTTTGATGTAGGAGCACTCAGAGCTGTTCTT
>CAZWCO010000078.1:0-1418 GCA_964632665.1 uncultured Lachnospiraceae bacterium
TCCTCTACCTGCTCGCATATGGCAACCTTATAACCCTTTTCTATGAGCTTTGCAATATACACGTTTGCGCTATGGAACGGCACTCCGCACATTGGAGCACGCTCCTCCATTCCGCAGTCCTTGCCGGTAAGAGTTATTTCAAGTTCTCTTGAAACAAGAATTGCGTCATCAAAAAACATTTCGTAGAAATCACCAAGTCTGTAAAACAAAATTGCGTCCTTGTAATTTTCCTTTGTTTCAAGGTATTGTGTCATCATGGGTGTCATGACGTTTACCTTCCTTTTCTAATAAAGTTTATTAGTGACATCCTCCACATGAAGAACAATCGTGTGTACAACCGGGTGTCTGGCCTGTTATATAGTAGTTAAGGACGCCGTTGATTTCGTTAACCACTTTGTCAAATTCCTTCTTTGCCTCAACATATTCCTTTATACTTTCAGACGATGCAACCATTTTTTCAAATGCTTCTGCATTTTTCTTGATTGCTTCCTCTTCTGTGATTTTACCGCTTTGGATATCACGACCGAGATTCATTCTGTTCATGTTAAACTCCATCATAAGAGTTTTTGCATTTTCATCCTCAAGCTGTTTTGCTTCTGCCGCCTTTAGCTTTTTCATTTCTTCACTGTTTGCTATAAGCTCCCCAAGCTCTCTTGTTTTTTCAATTATCTGTGACATTTTTTATCAGTTCCTTTCTTCTGTTTCACCGTTAAGGCTCCATGTATGTGCCTCAGTTATTTTCACTTTTATATATTTTCCTTTAAGCTCTGCATTTCCCGGAAAGTTTACAATTTTGGTGTTTTCCATACGACCTGAAAGCATGCTAGAGTCGTTTTTACTCTCTCCGTCTACAAGCACTTCTACTGTTTTACCAACATATGCAAGGTTTTTCTTTAGTGAGATTTCGTTCTGGACTTCCAGGAGTCTATCAAAGTTTTTGTGGATTTCTTCCTCCGAAAGCACAAAATCAAGCTTTGCAGCAGGAGTACCCACGCGCCTTGAGTATATGAAAGAGAAAATGTTATCAAACTCTACTTTCTTTAGTACATCAAGGGTTTCTTCAAAATCTTCATTTGTTTCTGTTGGGAAGCCAACAATTACATCTGTTGACAGGGCAATGTCAGGAATACGCTCTTTGAGAAGATTGATTTTACTGATGTATTCCTCTTTTGTATAGCCTCTGTTCATCTTTTTAAGGACTTCGTTGCTTCCTGCCTGGAACGGAAGGTGAAGCTGATGGCATACCTTGCTGCATTTTTGCATGGCGTTTATAAGCTTTTCCCCAAAATCCTTGGGGTGCGATGTTACAAATCTTATCCTTTGTATGCCTTCTATTTCGTTTACCATAGTAAGCAAGTCAGAAAAGTCTATGTTTTCGTCAAGGTCTTTTCCGTAAGAATTTACATTCTGACCAAGAA
>CAZWCO010000078.1:1428-6388 GCA_964632665.1 uncultured Lachnospiraceae bacterium
ACATACGGTACAATACAATAGCTGCAGAAATTGTTACAGCCGTACATAATAGAAACCCACGCCTTGTCACTATCGCTGTGAAGTACAGGGATACCCTCTGCTATATAGCCCTCGCTGTCCTCTATATCTACTACTCTTTTTGTTCCCACTAATGTATTATACAAAAGTTCAGGAAATTTGTAAAGAGCATGTGTGCCAAAAACCAAATCAACCTGTGGGTGTTTTTTCTTTATTTCAGCCGGTATGTGCTCCTGCTGTACCATACAGCCGCAAATACCGATAACAAGGTCAGGTCTTGTTTCTTTAAGATGCTTTAATATTCCAAGTCTTCCAAAAACCTTTTGCTCTGCATTTTCTCTTACTGCGCATGTGTTGTATATTATAAGGTCTGCGGCGTTTTGATTTTCTGTAAATTCAAAGCCACATTCCTTGAGCATACCACGGATACGCTCTGTATCATTTTCATTCTGCTGGCAACCGTAGGTTTCTGTAAGGGCAAGAGGTGCACTTCCGCTGCGGCTTGCTTTGTTGTTGCATATTTCTTTTATCTTGAGCATAAACGCTCTTTGCTGTTCCATTTCTTCCTTTGATACAGTTTTTGCCACATACATCCCACCTTTCCATATATTATTTGCTTATATTCCGGCTTTTATTAGTCTGAATGCCTGCTCAGCCGTATTTTTTAGATTGTAATATGCGTTTTCCTTATTCATTGCCTCTTCAAGTGTACAAGCAGTTCTTACAATTGGGAAAAACGCATCAATTCCGTGCTCATTACATGTCCTTGCATCTTCTGTGACACAGCCTGAAAATGCAATTACGGGTTTTTCGTATTTTTTTGCAAGAGCCGCAACACCGATTGGGGCTTTTCCCATATACGACTGCCCGTCAAGTCTTCCCTCGCCTGTAATTACCACATCTGAATCCTTAATATATACTTCGAGTCCTGTTTCTTTTATTACAAGCTCTACTCCAGACTTCAAAGTGCCGCTTAGGTACGCAAGGAAAGCAAAACCAAGACCTCCCGCAGCACCTGTGCCCTGTATATTTGCGTCCGAATGCGGAATTACCTCTTTTGTCAAGCGGGCATAATTACGGAGCCATGTATCCATATCCTTTATCATTTCCGGTGTTGCTCCCTTTTGAGGTCCGTAAACTGCGCTGCAGCCGTATTTACCGCAAAGAACATTTTTTACATCACAAGCAACAGAAAATGTACATTCCTTAAGCTCCGGAAGTTTATTGTCGGTTTTGATTTTTACAATTTCTTTAAGGCCTTTTGCACCAAAAGCAACTTGCTTTCCGTTTTTGTCAAGAAATTCAAATCCCAGTGCCTGAAGCATGCCAATGCCCCCGTCATTTGTTACGCTGCCGCCTATTCCGATTATGAATTTCCTTGAGCCTCTTTTTATAGCGTCAAGAATAAGCTCGCCAACGCCGTATGTTGTTGTGTTTAAAGGATTTCTATCCTTTTCCTCTACAAGTGTTATTCCGGCGGCAGCAGACATTTCTATAACCGCTGTCTGCCTCTTTGGGATAATTCCGTAGCTGCTTTTTATTTTTTTGCCAAGAGGCCCCGTAACCTCTGTTTCAATCATTTCCCCTCCGGTTGCATATGCAATTGCCTGGGTTGTTCCCTCGCCACCGTCTGCAAGAGGACAAATCTTTACCTCTGCATCTTTATAAACAAGCTTTATACCCTCGGCAACTGCCTGTCCTGCCTCAAAGGTGGAAAGACTTCCCTTAAATGAATCTATTGATACTGTTACTTTCATTTTCTAATTCCTTTATAGATGCTCTATGTCATTTCTTATTGCCTGGTCAGGTGTGCTCTTTTCCATGAACACTTTATTTTTATCTTCAAGCTTTTTAAATTCATCGTAGTATCTTACTCCAAATTCTCTCAGTGCTTTCGAAGAAAAATGAAGATTATCAGGATTAGCACCCAAACCTTTAGCTGACACAAAGCCTGTCATCTTATTTTCAGCTGCTACCTTTTCAAGTGCTTCATTTACGTAAATATAATTTTTAAACTTTTCAGACCTATCACAAAACTCAAGATAATCGCCAAGTCCGCCCAGCAAAAACGGAACATCCTGCAAATTTAGTTTTTTTCTAAATGCGTCCATAATAACCGTAAGCTTTTTTTCATAATATGGATATCTGTCCTCTGCACAGTCCGACTCACCCTGATGCCACAAAACTGCGGCTATTGTAGACGTACGGGATGCAAGCTCTGCCATATAGCATGCGTGGTCAAAAAGAAGACCTCCAACCTGCCACTGATCAAGGCTTGTTCCTCCGTCTGCACATGGGATAATGCCTACATCAACATTATGCTCCTTTGCATAAAGGTCTGCAAAGCTCTCGGAAAGGTTAATTCCCGAGGTTACTCTGTCCGGATTTACAGGCACATACATAGCACGCCAACGACCATTTCTGAGAACGTAAAGCTTATCATTTATAATGGGTGGCACTTCGTTTGCAAATCCCCGTCCGCCCATATTAGATTGTCCGATAATTAAAATTGAATGCATCATTTGTTATTCACCTTTTCTGAAATTTATCATAGTATGTGTCCATATACCATATTTGTTTTTGAAATACACTTTGAAATTCCCTGCATCATCCGGTATTTTCCTTGAAAATTTACCAGTTGCTTTTTCTTCCTCTGTCAGTTTTTCAAGTTTTGAAAGAGATGCGCAGCATGGATTATAATATTTTACAGAAGTTTGTTCATCATCTGTGCCCCGGAGTCCGCCTTTTGATTTTCCACGAAAATCCATATGAATTATTTGACTGTCAGGGTCACAGGAATTTGCGTTTACGCTTAATACTCCGTCATTTACTGAATATGTTATTTCCGGGTCTGTTACACAAAATTCCAGAGTTTCGCCTGTAGAGGGAAGCTTTACAGTATAATAGCCTCTGTCAAACCGTTTTGCCTCTTTTCCTTTTCCGGAAATGGAAAACCTTTCTAAAAGGTCATCTCCCTTATAGATTTCAATTTCGTTTTCTCCTCCAAGGAATGTAGAAATTATAACATCTTCGCATGCACGGTAGTTTGTCTTATTTCCGTAGTCAAGGGCGATATTTGGGAGCTTTGTTTCCAGCTTGCCTGACACAAAGGCACTGTCTGTGGGGTCCGGCTCAGGAACAGAGTCTAAAAAGTCATATCTGCAAATTCCAAAGAGCTTAAATTTTTCGTAAAACTCTTCCGGAGTAAACTGCCTTCTTACACAAGTAGGTCTGATTGCTTCCGAAACCTCAATCTGCTGCACCTGTCCCTTTTCATCGCATATAACATCTGTTATAAGAGCAACATGTTTTCTTTCTTTTCCGTAAACATAAAGAACATCACATATTTCTATCTGGTCAACTGTATATTCTGATGCTTCATAGATTTTGTGCATACCAGGCACTGTAAGCCATCTTTTTGTAGAATATCGTCCGGGAATATTTAGTGCATAGCGTGCAAGACCGTTACACACAATGCCAAAGTATGCCCATGAATTATTGTGACCTCCAAGGTCCTTATTATAAAGGGCACTGTCAGGATTGTTTACGATTGTAGAAAAGGTTTCAAAGGAAATATTTTCTGTAACAAATTTATCAGTAGGCTCTGTTGATGAATAAATCATTCCTTTTACCGTCTTGCCTGCCGGCAAAACGGTTTTTCCTGTTGCTTTTGTAAAGGTAGGTATATCACGGACAGGTGTCCACTCGAATTCTGTTAAAAGCCTTGCTCTTGCAAGAACCGCCTTCCTGCCTCTTGTAAGTTCCTCTTTTTTCATTTTTAATAATCCCCCTCAAATATTCTTACAGCTCCAAGAGCTGTAGAGTGTGCCACTTCATTTTCATCAAGCAAAATTATTTTTTTGCTATCTCTTGCATTTAAAATTTCTGCCATTGGATTTTTAATTTCCGCCTTACCGCCAAGTACTACAGTTTGTGCATCTGATTTTATAATCTGTTCAATTTCCTGTGAGAGAACTGTGCCAAGGAAAAAGCTGTACGTTTCTTCTTTGTTGCACCCAAAAATATTTTTTAATATTCTTGTCTTAAAAAGAGCCTTATTTATTCCTTCTTTATTGCAGAAATCAAAGCCTTTTAAAAGATACTCGCTGTTTATTTCGGAAACACTTAAATCTACTGCATCTTTCAAAATTGTATACTGTGAAAGCGAATATATCATTTCACCTGTGAGCATAGTTGAAAAATCATATATTTTTCCTGTAGCATCTGTTTTTATGATTTTTGAGTGAGAGCCGGGAAGAACATAAACGCACTTTCCATATTCAAGGTTTATAAGTCCCATAAGCTCTGTTTCTTCTCCACGCATAACATCTGCATTTTCAAAGGTTCCTGATGGCACCTTTACACCTCTTATAAAAACAAAGGGAATGGTTGATATTTCGTCAAATACCACCTGATGCGTACTTCTGTGAAGTTCATTTATTCCGGCAGGTGTTTCAATGTGTGGAAGGCTGCAAAGTCCAAATTCGGATGTAATCATGCCTGAGGCAAGTATACGAATAATATCTTTTTCATTCAAGCGGTTATCTTTTAGAAGCTTTTCTATAGCTTTTTTAATTTCTGTCTTTAGCAGGGCTGCATTTTCTATGCACACTCTTGCACCAATACTTAACTTTATTGTGTTTGTAATTTCCCTGTCTTTAACAAGGCTTATTCTTGTATTGGTTGTTCCACCGTCTATGGCAATATATGTGTTCATTATTTCAATTCCTCTGTTTTTGCTATAAAGTAATTTCTTCAATTTACACTTTAAATTTAATTATATCATAAAAGATTTAAAATAACAATAGTTAATATGAAAATTTGTGAAACTGTTTGTTGAATTGTCAATGATGGGTGACACTTTTCTTAAAAAATAAAAAGTTCGCCCCAAATTACCCTTGTCAATGTGGAATGGTGGAGATTTTCATAAGAAAATACTACC
>CAZWCO010000079.1:0-2578 GCA_964632665.1 uncultured Lachnospiraceae bacterium
ACCGCTAAATTTTTTTAGAGAAAGAGAAAGGAAGTATCAAAATGAGTGAATGTAGTCATAACTGTGAAACATGTGGCAAAAGCTGTTCTGACCGCACGGCAGAGAGCTTTCTTGCACCGCAGAACAGGTTTTCAGAAGTTAAAAAGGTAATAGGAGTTGTTTCGGGAAAGGGCGGCGTTGGTAAGTCACTTGTTAGCGGACTTCTTGCTGTTGAATGTGCAAAGCGTGGACTTAGGACAGCCATTCTTGACGCGGACATAACAGGTCCGTCAATTCCAAAAATGTTTGGCAAAAACGAGCAGTCAACAGCCGCAGAAGAGGGTATTTTGCCTGTAAAAACAAAAACTGATATAAGCCTTATGTCAATTAATCTCTTGCTTGAAAATCAGACAGACCCGGTAGTATGGAGAGGCCCCGTAATCGGAGGAACGGTAAAACAGTTCTGGACAGATGTTATGTGGGGAGATATAGACGTAATGTTTATTGACATGCCTCCGGGAACGGGCGATGTTCCGCTTACAGTTTTCCAGTCAATACCTGTTGACGGAATAGTAGTTGTAACATCTCCACAGGAGCTTGTTTCCATGATAGTTGAAAAGGCTGTTAAAATGGCACGCATGATGAATATTGAGGTACTTGGTCTTGTCGAGAATATGAGCTATGCTCTTTGTCCCGATTGTGGAAAGAAAATCGAGATTTTTGGCAAAAGCAAGGCAGAGGAAACTGCTGCAGCAAACAGTATTCCAACTGTTGCAAAAATTCCATTTAATCCAGAGCTTGCACGCCTTTGCGATGCGGGCAATGTAGAGGATAATGAATTTGACTACGTAAAGGAACTTGCAGATAAGATTATAAACAAATAACTTGTATGGAGATTTTTACTCATGAGCGAAAAATCAGAAAAGGCAAAAGAACTTTTTAAAAGAGGATATAACTGTTCTCAGGCAGTAGTGGGAGCCTTTGCAGAGGAGCTTGGCATGGACAAGGAAGCACTTTTAAGGCTTTCGTCCTCCTTTGGAGGCGGCATGGGCAGACTGAGAGAAGTGTGCGGCGCTGTCAGCGGCATGTTTATGGTTGCAGGACTTAAATATGGGTACGCCTCACCTGATGCAAAAGAAGAAAAAGGTGAGCACTATGCACGTATTCAGGAAATGGCAAAGGCTTTTACAAAAGAAAACGGCTCAATTATCTGCCGTGAACTTTTGGGAACAGGAACAAAAACAGAGTCTCCTGTACCATCTGACAGAACGGATAATTACTATAAAACCCGTCCCTGTGCGGATTTGGTTGCAGACGCTGCAAAAATATTAGAGGAATATATAAAAGCACATGGATAAAAATGAAAAACCATATTATTCACTTGATAAGTACTTTAAACAGCGGCATGGAGCTAAGGTGTTTAAGGTATCTCTTAATGCAGGCTTTACCTGCCCAAACATAGACGGAAGCAAGGGTAGAGGCGGCTGCACATATTGTTCATCATCCGGTAGCGGAGATTTTGCAGGCAATCCGGAGGATAGCCTGCAGGAGCAATTTGACATCATAGCAGAGGTAATGCACAGAAAATGGAAAAGTGCAAGCCTTTATATGCCATATTTTCAGGCACACACAAACACCTACGCTCCTGTTTCAAAGCTGAAGGCATGCTTTGAACAGTTTGTAGGAATGGATGGAGTTGTTGGGATTGATATTGCAACACGCTCCGATGCACTTCCTCCGGACGTCCTTGACTATCTTGAAGACTTAAATAAAAGAACAGACCTTATTGTAGAGCTCGGACTTCAAAGTGTATGGGACAAAACAGGCGAGAGAATAAACAGGTGCATGTCATATAAGGAGTTTCTTACAGGATATAATGCCCTTAAGAAAAGGAATATAAAGGTGTGTGTACATCTAATAAACGGTCTCCCCGGCGAGACAGAAGAAATGATGATAGAAAGTGCAAAAAAGGTAGCTGAGCTTAAGCCTGATTTTGTAAAGCTACATCTTCTTCATGTTATAAAGGGCACAAAGATTGCCCTTGAATATGAAAGGGGAGAGTTTGAAGCTCTTTCCATGGATGACTATGTAAGGATAATAATAAAGCAGCTTGAGGTTCTTCCGCCGGATACATGTATAGCAAGGCTTACAGGAGATGGAAAAAGGGAGGAGCTTATAGCGCCACTTTGGAGCCTTAAAAAATTCGAGGTATTAAATGCCATAGAACATAAAATGAGAGAGACGGGCACATGTCAGGGCAGGCTTTATAATGTGTAAAATGGGCTGTTGACTTTAGCGCAGATCGTTCAAATGCATTTGAACTATACACCAAACTCACCGTTCGGCGTACACTTGTACGCGGTCAGGCAAGGTAAAATGCGGATATAACCACATTTTACTTTGTTTTGTGCATTCTGCATCTAAACTCATTCAGCCCTAACATGAGATGTTGCTTAATGCAACACCATATTGTGCAATCTGCCAATAATTATAATTTTGAATTCAGAATATTGACAAAAAAATAATTTGATGATATAATATTAAATGTTGTAATCGGGGTGTAGCGCAGTTGGTAGCGCACACGTCTGGGGGGCGTGAT
>CAZWCO010000079.1:2588-6286 GCA_964632665.1 uncultured Lachnospiraceae bacterium
GCAGGTTCAAGTCCTGTCACTCCGACCAATTTAAAAAACCGCATGGACACTAAGAAAACAAGTGTTCATGCGGTTTTCTTATACTTCGAATACTGTACAAATATTGCTGACAAATGCTAAAAATGCATTTTTAGGGTGTCAAAAAGGTAGTCAGATTAAAAGCATTTTTTAAATTTTCCCGTAACTTTTTACATGCCCAATTATACCACAATATTTGTTTCATTTCAATACATAAAAGAGCTTTTTGATACATCAAATAATGATGCATGTGCTTTGACTATGGATAGTTATGCTTTAGGATATGCCCAAGGTGTACGAGCAACCAAGGCGGAAATGAAGCGTAAGGGGTGTGTTCTATGAGCAAATCATTCAAAAATGACCTCACAGGACAACGATTTGGTAGATTAACGGTGCTTGAGTTTGTGCCTACACAGGATAGGCGTAGTTATTGGTTATGTAAATGCGATTGCGGTGCAGAGAAAATCATATGGGCTCCTGACTTGAAAAACGGGAAAACAAAGTCTTGTGGTTGTTTGATAAAAGACAAAATAACAAAACATGGTGATTTTGATACAAGACTTTATATGATATGGTCAGATATGAGACAGCGGTGCAACAATACGAATTGTCGTGCGTATAAATACTATGGCGGTAGAGGTATATTGGTATGTGACGAATGGAAAAATTCCTTTGAAAATTTTAGAGTATGGACTCTAAATAATGGATATACGGACGAACTAACAATTGACCGCATAGACGTAAATAGCAACTATGAACCTGCAAACTGCAGGTGGGTAACACAAAAGACGCAAAGTAGAAATACGAGAAGAAATATATATATATATATATATATTGACTATCATGGAGAAAAAATGTGTTTATCACAAGCGGCGGAACTTATGGGAATAAGTGCAAAAATATTACAACATCGTTATCTGAAACATATAATATAACACTTGATAATGCTATTCAAACGGTTATAACAGGTGTAACTGATCCGCAAACCGCTATACGTCAATCTCTTCGAGCTTTGGCTGACAGTGGTATAAAAACCGTGGATTATGCAAGCGGTTATTCCAGGCGGCTTGATAGTTCTGTACGACAGAATATCTTATGGGGCATAAAACAGTGTAATCAAGAAATCGCTGATATGGTTGGTGAGGAGATTGGAGCTGACGGTTATGAAATCAGCTATCACAGTAATCCGAGACCGAGTCATGCTGACATGGGCGGACAATTGTATGCTAAAGGCGAAGGTAGAACAATCAAGGGCGTTTATTATCCGTCAATTGATACAGTCCAGCCCTTGCTTGATGAATACGGATGTTTACATTTTAAATTCAGTGTTATTCTTGGTTTATCAGAGTCTACATATTCAAAAAAGGAGCTTGCAAGACTTAAGGCTAATGACAATAAGCCGGTTGTCTTTGAAGGCAAGAAAATAACAAAGTATGAGGCTTCACAGAAGCAGAGTACTCTTGAAACTGCCATGCGCCATTGCGATGACAGACTCACAATTGCAAAGGCGGCAGATAATGAAATACTTATTCTTAAAGAAACAGAGCGGATGCGACAGCTCCAAAATAAATATAATGAGCTTTCAAAAGCCTCCGGACTTCCTACAAAGTGGGAGCGAACTGTTTCAGGATTAAAAACATCGAAGAAACCGTTGACAAAAGGTGGTAGCGGTGGTATAATAAATACGAAGATACTGAATAGCAAAGTTATTAATCCAATGTCTCCTAAAAAATATGCAAAAATGCGCTCTGCGCTAGAAAGTAAAGGTATAAAATTTGTAGCAGCTACTGAGGGAGATGATTTGCGATACCTTTTAGCTATAGGTGCTGAAGCAGTATATGCTAGGGGATATATAAGACATATAGGCGAAATACCAAGTGCATCTGCTTTTTTTGAAGAAATAATTCATATGGCTCAGGAAAAGAAGTATGGCAGACTACTGGAAACTGATTTTATAGAAAGAGATGCCAGAGAGATTGCAGCCAACAGGAAGTTATTGAAATTTTATAAGGAATATGGATTTACCGAAACGGATTACGAGGATATAAAAATAAATTTAGAAAAGTGGGAAGAGAGTTTCAAGAAACGAACGGGGGTATCGTATGAAGAAAGTGATCATAAAAGAAATATTTAACACTTCTATGGGTAAAATAATAACAACTGAATGCGGTAATTTTTCTGTGGGTGATAGAATAATTGGAGATGATGGAAATGAATATACTGTAAAAAATATCCAATTATCTACAAAGCCGACTGATTTGGATGTCGTTTCGTTAATAGTTGAGTAATACCACCCTGTTAATAGCAAGGTGGTATTTTTTTGCAAAAAATAAAACACTTGCAAATTAAATTCTTTTATGTTAGAATAAAGTTGCCAAGTAAGTTAATAATAGATGTAAGCATGTATTTTATCATTTTAGGTAAAAATGCAGGCTCCTTTTTGGTATGCTTATGTCTATTGGACAGAGGGGGACGGTCTTTTTTTGACATCCTTTGAAAGTATGATAAAAATGCTATAAACATTTTATCATACCAACACCTTATTTTTCATATAAATTACAGAGTTAATATGCATTTGAGGTGATTTTTTGATAGTTTGCCGTAAACGAACAGTAATACTTATTGTTGCTATTTTAATATTTTCTGTGTTTGCATTAGTTTCTCTTGGAGCAGGTAATGATGAAATCAAGATAATAGTTGATGCCGGTCACGGTGCTCCTGACGGCGGTGCAGTTGGTGTAAGCGGAACAATAGAAAAGGACATTAATCTTGCCATTGCAATGAAGCTGTCCGAAGTCCTTGAGGGCAAGGGCTTTACCGTAATCATGACACGAACGGGAGATAATGGGATATACGATGCAGAAAGCGAAACTATACGGGAAATGAAAAAAAGTGACATGAACGCCAGACTGTCTATTATGAAAAATAGCGGTGCTGACTTATTTGTAAGTATTCATATGAATTCCTTTACACAAAAGTCAGCAAACGGACTTCATGTGTTTTATGCCTCAAATCATCCGGAGGTAAAAACTCTTGCAGAGGAAATACAAAGTGGTATCTATGAAATTACAGGTGCTGCAACTCACGCTGTTAAAACAGCGGACGAGAGGCTTTTTCTTATGAAAAAACCACCTGTCCCTGCTATACTTGTAGAATGTGGGTTTTTGTCAAACCCACAAGAAGAGGAAAAGCTAAAGAGTGAAGATTATCAGTCACGACTTTCATGGGCAATTGCTGACGCAATAGATAAATACTACACATAAAAGGCTGCTATGCAGTCTTTTTTATCTTTTAGGAAATTACTACTTTTAAGTTGTAATTTCCTAAATTACAAAAAAGTCTACCTATGGAAGTGAGCTGCTAAAGCGACAGTCACGATAGTGACTTTTTTAATTTGAGTAATAATAGCAATAAACCTATTGCACCTATGGATATTATAGTATATAGCGATGCCATTACAAAAGCAACGGATGCAGGAGATGCGGAATTTGCAAAAACCGGTGTGTAGTTTGTGAGTCTCAATATTGCAGCAGTAACCCCTCCGCTAAAAATTCCATGCATGATTTTTCCAAGTATGTAAGGCTTCATGGACAGCTCGTGTTTTGCGCAGACTGCAAGTACCTGCATATGTACGCTAAGACCTGCAAAGCCTGTTATAATTGACGCTGTAACAAGCTTCA
>CAZWCO010000080.1:0-6265 GCA_964632665.1 uncultured Lachnospiraceae bacterium
GGCCATCGACAAAGTTTAAGTTAATACAGCAAACAGCACCTCCGATCACCGGAGGTGCTGTTGCGTTTTGTGCAGTTTATTATGCCATCAAATCGATAAATTTGAATTTGGAATCAATAAGTAAATCGCAGCATGTTCCAGGAGTGCTTGGCAAGGGCAATGGGAGCGGCTTGGTCTGCAGGCCGGTTGCGGGGTGTTACGGGAGCGGAATCTTTGGTGTTGATAGCTGTCAGGTCTTCGCAGTAAAGCTCTACATGCTCCGCAAGTTCCCAGCTGTCAAAGCCCTCTGCCTCCAGTGCCAGTTCCATATCCTCATCCAGGGAACGGTTAACCGCGAAAATAACCACCTCCCGCTTTTCTTCGTTCAGGATCACGGCGCTTTCCAGATAGGGAACTGTTTGTCCGCTTTGGGTCGTGTAGCTGTCACAACTGCGCAATGCGCGAAGAGTTGCGCCCCGACCGTAACGGGATGCGTACAAATATGGCCAATAGATGGTCTGCGCCCAGGCTGCACCGCCGGTCTCCGTCATGATGGGGGCGATCACATTCACCAGCTGTGCCATGCAGGCGATCTTTACCCGGTCGCAGTTGTTTTGCAGCGTCATCAGCATACAACCCACCACCAGCGCATCCTCGAAGGTGTAGATGTCCTCCAAAAGAGGCGGTGCCACCTGCCAGTCACCCGACTGCTTATCCTTGCTGTGGTACCATACATTCCACTCGTCAAAGGAGATATGGATGTCCTTCTTGCCCCGTTTCTTGGCCTTGACCGCATCGCACATGGCGGCCACCGCCTTGATGTAGGCATCCATGCTCAGGGATTTCCCCGGGAATTCCGCTGTATCGCCGCTGCGGTTGCCGAAATACTGGTGGAGCGGAATGTAGTCCACATAGTCGTAGGTTTGCTCCAGCACCGTCAGCTCCCAGGAGCCGAAGGTTGGCATATTGCAGTGGGAGCTGCCGCAGACCACCAGCTCGATGGAGGGGTCTGTCCACTTCATCACCTTGGCGGTCTCGCAGGCCAGGCGGGCGTATTCCTCTGCGGTCTTGGCGCAGGTCTGCCAGCGGCCGTCTGCTTCGTTGCCCAAGCACCAGGTATTGATGCCAAAGGGCTCCGCAAAGCCGTTCTGTTTGCGCAGGTTGGCGTAGTGGGTATCGGTGCTGCGGTTGCAGTATTCCACCAGATTGCCGGCCTCCGCCGCTCCCCGGGTACCCAGATTCACGGCCATGATCAGATCGGCACCTGCGGTTTTTGCCCAGGCCTGGAATTCGTCGATGCCCACTTCGTTGGTCTCCACCGATTTCCAGGCCAAATCCAGCTTCCTGGGGCGTTTGGCTTTGTCACCGATGCCGTCCTCCCAGCTGTAGCCGGAGACGAAATTGCCGCCGGGATAACGGACGATGGGCACATTGATTTCCCGGATCAGGTTGCGCACATCCTCCCGGAATCCCTGCGCATCGGCGGTCTCATGGCCGGGCTCGTAGATGCCGCCGTAGACGGCTCTGCCCAAATGCTCGATAAAGGAGCCGTAAATACGCTTATCAATCTCACCGATGCGAAAACGCTTGTTGATCAGTAATTGTGCTTTCATTTTTTCGCCCCACAGCATTTCAAGATCAGTTTGAAAAGGGATAATTCATAGTCCGGTGTATAGGGGTTTTTCATTTCGCCCCGAACCATGGCCGCAAAGGAGCGCAGCATTGTGCCGTAGCGCAGGTATTTTTCTGTGGTTTCTGTCACAGCGAGTTCGAACCACCCCTCAGCATCGTACTCCGTGCGGGTGGAAATCTGCCCACCGGGGCAGACCATTTCAATGGGGCGCAGCTCCACGGTCTTTTTGCTGCCGGTGACCACCAGTTCCCGGCGCAGATACCCGCCGTGCTGAATACCGTCGGTACGCACCGTAGCAATGGCCTTGGGATACCGCAGCACCGCCATGGAGAAGTCCTCACATTCGATGCCGTCCACGCCGGTGGCAAAATTCAGGGGCAGCACCTCGGTGGGTTGACCCAAAATGCGAAAAGCAAGGTCTACGATATGGCAGCCCAGGTAGAACATATGCCCACCCTTGAAGGTGGGCAGCCACTGCCGCAGCTCCGGCTCCTGGTTGCCGCTCATTTGGGCATCCACGCTGACCAGCTGTCCCAGCTCTCCCCTTTCGATCTGTGCCAGCAGCTCCAGCACCATGGGGTTGTAGCGGTACATATAGCCGATATGGAACAGCGCTGCATCCGCAAAGGAAACATTGTCCGGCAGCTTGTAGGCACGGGCACGGTTTACCTGGATAATTTCGCCGTGGTGGGACCAAGAGACCGCCACGCGGTCGCCGGGGGCCAGGTCTGTGACCTCTGCGCCCACCTCCAGCACCGTGCCGGAGGCGCTGTAACCCAGGTCGGTGATGGGGAAGCGTACCTGATGATGGGGGTCAAAGGCAGTGTTGGGGTCGCCGATCACATTGGCACGCTCCGTGCCGCTGCTAATGGTGGAAAAGGTCAGGCGGATACGCACTTCCCGCTCCCCCAGGTCGGGCAGCCGGGTGGTCACCAATTCCGCCACACAGGGCGCTGTGATGTGGATATCTCTGCTTTGCATAGCCATCGCTCCTCTCTTGACATGATTATATACCTTGACAAGCTGCAGAAAAAGAGATTATACTATGACACATAGGGTAGAATCCTATGATTTTCCTTTCCAAGGGGTCTTGTTTCTATGTTTATTTCCAACGATTATCGATTTTACCGCTATCAATACAGTGTCGATCATCACACGGACATGAGCAGCGGCTGCGATGTGCACTACCTGGCCATGCTGACCAAGGGCAGCGCCACAGGCCTTTCTCCCAACCAGTACCGCCAGCACATCCTGTGCGAACGGGCTATGGAGCTGCTGACCACCACCGATCTGACGGTGCAGGCCATCAGCGAGCAGCTGCGTTTCAGCTCCCCCTCCTATTTCCGCAAGGTCTTTTTCCGCTGCACCGGCCAAACGCCCCGCCAGTTCTCTGCCAATGGCGGCAAGACAAGCGCAGATACGGATTAGCCGGGCTGTTTACCAATTCACATCGTAGGGGAGGCGTTTCGCCTCCCGCAAACACGGGACGGGAAACCCGTCCCCTACAGGGTGCAGATCAAAAGGCGATAAAACGAAAACACCGCCTGTGGAATTTCCACAGGCGGTGTTTTTTAGCCGATGATGAAGGAGAAGGTATACTCGGTGCCTTCTTCGTAGCGGAAGCAGTATTGGGGCAGGGGCTGCAGGGGGCCGCAGCTGCCGCTGCCGATGCCACGCTGGAAGGCGGAAACAGTGATGTAGCTGCCGCTGCGCTTTTCGTCCTCCCGGTGACCCATAAAGCAAAGCTCCCAATCGGTGTAGGGCTTGATGCCCAGCTCGAAGGGCTGCTCCAAGGCGGTGAAGGTAAAGGCGGTCTCACCGTCGGAAAGGGATGCCTGCACGGTCTGGTAGCGGCTGCCGCTTTCCTGGGGCTTGATGTTGGGTTCGGTCATGCCGCACACCTTGCAGTAACACTCACCGATCTGCTCGTGATCAAACATATCCCGGTAGCTTTCGCCGCTGCGGCCAATATAGCGCACATCGTCAAAGCTTTCGTCCAGCCGGTAGGACTTGCCGAAGCGGGGCAGGCTGCCCTCGCCGGCGGTACAGACCAGGCGACTTGTGACCTTCACGCCGGCTTCACAGGGCTCATAGGTATCCAAGCAGGTGAACTTCTGCTGGCGGCACTTGATCTCGGTCTCCACCGTCAGCTTCTCCATATCCACGTCCCTGACAAACTCACGCTGCACCACATAGTTGATCATGGTGCTTTCCACCTTGAAGGCGCGGTCATTGTCGGTGGGCGCCCGGTACAGCAGAGTGTACTGGGGTGCGGCGGTGAGGGTCTTGCCGTCTTTGTGGAAGACCACCTTGCCCTCTGCCATGGCTTCTTTATCCAGGGTCAGGGCGCTCTTGGGGGCTTCCTGCATGGGAAGATCGAACACCAGCTGCTCACGGGATAATTAGCTTACGGTGATGGTGTCCATGCAAACAACAGTCACCAGTCCCTCGGGCTCCACGGGAAGCTCCAGCACCTTGCGGCTCAGGGGCGCTACAGACTCACGCACCACGGTGTCTCCAAAGCGCAGCTCATAGCGGCTGGCATCGGTGAAGGACAGGGTGTTGAAAATTTCGTACTTGTTGCCCTCTACATGCTTCACCCGAATGGGGCGGTAGACATGACGGGCGATCTTGGCACCGGTGGAGGGACTGCGGTCAGGGTAGAACATGCCGTCCACGCAGAAATGCTTGTCGTGAAGGCATTCGCCGTGGTCGCCGCCGTAGGTGTAGCTGCCGTCTTCGTGAAGCACGGCGTGATCCACCATTTCCCAGACACAGCCGCCGATGAGTGCGTCGTACTTGTAGAACAGCTCCCAATATTCCTCCATAGCGCCAGGTCCCACGCCCATAGCATGGACATATTCGCAGAGGAAGTAGGGACGGTCGTTGAACCGTTCCAGCTTATAGACCTTATCGGCGATCTGCTGGACAGTCTCATAGCTGGGATACATATGGCTGGCCACATCGTAGGCCTGCCGGGGAGAGTGGTATACGCTCTCGTAGTGCACGGGAATGTCGGTGACGGTCTTCAGCCAATCATAGGCCACATCGAAATTGCGGTGGCCGCCTGCCTCGTTGCCCAAACTCCACATGACGATGGAGGCGCAGTTGCGATCCCGGTGGAAGAGCCGCTGGATGCGGTCCACATAATGATCCTCCCACTCAGGGTTATGGCTGATGTGGCCGAATTCCTTGCTGATCTGCTGATTGGCGGAGGCGTGTGCCTCGATGTCTGCCTCATCCACCACATACACGCCCAGCTCATCGCACCACTCGATCAGCTGGGGATCGGGGGGATAGTGGGAGGTACGGATGGTGTCGATATTGAATTCCTTGCAGATGCGCACATCCCGTTCGATCTCTGCGGGGGTCATGGTGTAGCCATTGGTGCAGGAGGTGTCGTGATGGTTCACACCCTTGAATTTCAGGAGCTTGCCGTTGAGCTTAAAGAGATCGCCCTCGATGGTGATGTGCTTGAAACCCACACGGAGCTTCACACAGCTGCCAGGCAGCTCCAGATACAGGTCGTAGAGGTTGGGCGTCTCCGCCGTCCACTCCTGCACATCCAGGCCTTCAAAGACGGCGCACACATCCTCGCCGGAAGCGAAAGCGCATCTTTCCAGGCCGTGGCCGGACAAGGTGATCTTCACTTCCGCATTGCCGGTCAGCTCCGCAGAGACCTTGGCGGTGTAGCCTTTTTCCGTCTTTTCGGTTTCAAAGGCAACATCCCAAAAGTCCACTTCCTCCATCTCTCGCAGCAGCACATCCCGGAAGATACCGTTGTTGCGGAGCATATCCTGGCACTCGATGTAGGTGCCGTTGCACCAGCGGTGAACAACTGCCACCAGCTCATTTTCGCCTTCCAGCATAAACTCCGTCAGGTCAAATTCAGCGGTGTTGTGTGCTCCCTCGCTGTAGCCCACGAACTGGCCGTTCACATACAGATCCAGACAGCTGGCCACGCCCAGGAAGGAAATGATGCGCTGCTTTTCTCCGGATACGGTGATCTTCTTGCGGTACACGCCCACAAAGTTATACATATCCTTAAAGTTTTCAAACCGGGGCTTCAGATTTTCGCCGGCTTCCTGTACCCAGAAATAGGGACCAACAGGCTCTTCCATGGGGATGTGGGGGGGATCATAGTCAAACTGGTTCTTGGCGTTGATGTAGAAGGGCTTGTCATAGCCACGGAACTGCCAGCAGGCGGGCACATCGATGGTATCAAAACAGACAGCATCCGTATCCAGCACATCGGGCAGCTCCTTGGGCAGGGGGTAGAACTTGAAATCCCAGTCGCCGTTCAGGCAGACCACCCGGTCGGAGGTATAGCGCTTGGTGGCAATGGTAGCCTTGTCAGCCTTTTCCTTCGTGGAAAAGGGAACAAAATAGCTCCGCGGCGCCAGCTTGTTGATCTCGAAAATCTCAAAGGTATGGTAGTTTTCCTTGTTGATGCGGTATTGCATGGCAATTCCTCCCAAACATAGTTTAGCTTATTCTACCACAAGGGTCTGCATTTGTCGACATATAAATTCCCATTTGCCCGCCGTAAAAATTTACGGGGGCACTGCAAACTGCACAGCCCCAGCAAAAACAGACAATAGACAAACGGCCCCCTGATGTAGGATAATAACTACATCAGGGGGTATTGTTATG
>CAZWCO010000081.1:0-2483 GCA_964632665.1 uncultured Lachnospiraceae bacterium
GGACAACATTTTTGGCATATATCGCATCCCCATGCATAGCCCGTGTTTTTAATAAGATTTTCTTCTGCCTTTGTAAGATTTCCTTTTTTCTGTGTCAAATAAGAAAGACAAAGCTTTTCGTTAAAATTCGTTTCAGAAAGTGCTTTTCCAGGGCATGACTTAAAGCATATTCCGCATTTTTTACAAAAGCCGTTAAGGGGCGTAGACGCTTCCAGCTTTAAATCGGTAATAATATATCCTATAAACGTATAGCTTCCATATTTTTCATTAATGAGAAACCCGTTATCCCCAATAATTCCAAGACCTGCATTGAATGCAAGTAAGCGTTCTGAAATTGGTCCTGAATCTGCATAAGATACTGATTTATATCCATGTTGCGATAGTAAATTGCTTATTTCCTTACTTATCTGTGCGCAAGTGATGTGATAGTCTTCACCAGCTGCATAAACAGATAAATTTTCCGGGACCATACCTGAAAAATATGGAACAAGATATACAATTATGCTTTTGGCATCCGGCAGAATATCTTCAACTTTGGAAAGCTCTTTAGAAAAACCAAATGTTGATTGCTCATTTAAAAATTTAATTGAGTTATCACTGGCAGACACAATTCCAGCCTCAGTAATTCCAAGCGAACTAAATTTATCTTTTATATCCTTAAAGTTAATCATCTGTAATTGGGAACGGAGGTAAATATTAAGTTAATTACTTTATCCGTCATGTCGTTTAAATCAATTTCTGTTGTTTTAAATACCTTGCCATCTTCAAAAGAGAATACCTTTGTATAATTTGATGCAGTTGAAATGTTTCTTAGGAAAATATACGGTTTTTCGTCAATTTCCAAAACATCAAAATAAATGCTTCCGTTAGAAACTTCTAAATCGTATAGAATGTAGTGTTCGCCTGATTCTGCATAAACTTCAAGTAACCATCTTGCATGGTCGTCCCACAAAAATTTTCCATTTTCTTTTCCTGATGAGGTATATAAATTGACAGTATCTATAGATGAATTGGAAAACAGTGAACAATCAACCGTTTTAACAAGGTTCAGCTTGTCTGCTACAAAAACAGACTGTGGTGCAATTTCTTCTTTTTCAGGAATGACAGCATCGGTCTGCAATGGTTCCGGAACAGGAGTAGCTGTACTCAGCATGCTGGTATTTTGGCATGAACAAAGAAAAAGGGAAATAATAACTAATATTAATATTTTTTTCATATTAAACTCCTTTCATGACTTTTGCGGCAAATCAATGTAGCAGCTGTCGATAACGGTAATTGTTGAGGCGCCGCATGTAATTTCAGTAAAATCATTTACTAGCTTCTCTGTATCTTCCATTTTACAAAGAACAACATATGTAACGCTTTCATCATAAAAAGTATCTTCAAGTATATATCCGCTTTTGGAAATTTCATGTGTAAGCTTTCCGGAAAGTGTGTAATCAACTTTTACATATATTCTGTTGCACAGAGTGCGTGTCACAATTTCAGAAGCTTTAAGACCTTCCGCTGCACTTGTTCCGTAGGCATGTACAAGGCCGCCTGTTCCAAGTAAGGTACCCCCGAAATATCTTGTTACTACAATTAGTGTGTCAACAATTTCTTTTGTTCGCATTGCATCAAGAACTGGCATTCCGGCAGTTCCTGACGGCTCTCCGTCATCTGAATATCTGAAAATATTATTTTCATCAATAATATATGCATAAACATTGTGAGTTGCATCAGAATATGTTTTCTTAACTGAATTAAGCTTTTCAATTGCTTCTTCCTCTGTGTGTACAGGAAATACTGATGCTATAAATTTTGACTTTTTTTCAACAAGTGCAGATACGGAGTCATGCTTTACTGTTTTATATTCCTTTTTGTTTGACACGGTGCTCCTCCTTATACAATGTATTTTTCGTATTTCGCTTTATTTTCTGCATCAAGAAGAACAACAATCTGTGTTCCGTTTTCTGTATAATCTTCGCTTAAAACCTTTTGACTGTCGTGTATCAGACTTAAAATATTTCCATCAGCGTATGGGATAACCATAGTATATTGTTGTTTTTTACCGGGTGCGGCTTCGGATATAGCTTCAATTAACTCATCTATGCCTGTTTTATTCTTTGCGGAAATTAAAACATTTAAATCAAAATGTCTCAGACCTGCAATATCCTGACACATATCAATTTTGTTATATACGCCTATAACAGGCTTGTTGCCTGCTCCAATTGAAGCAAGTACATCTTTTGTGACTTCGATTTGATCCATCATTGCGTCACTTGATGAATCTATTACATGGAGGAGAACATCTGCAACAACAGCTTCTTCTAAGGTTGATTTAAACGCTTCAACAAGATGATGGGGGAGTTTTCTTATAAAACCTACTGTGTCTACAAGTAGTATTTTTCTGTTGTCAGGAAGGGTAATCGCACGGGAGGTGGGGTCTAAGGTTGCAAAAAGCTTGTTTTCTGCAAATACATTTGCATCTGTAAGTGCATTTA
>CAZWCO010000081.1:2493-6263 GCA_964632665.1 uncultured Lachnospiraceae bacterium
GATTTGCCTGCGTTTGTGTATCCAACCAATGCAGCCGTTATGACGCCGTCTTTTTCTCTACGCGACCTAATGAGTTGTCTGTGCTTTTTTATTTCTTTTATATCCTCTTCCAGAGCATGGATTCTTTTGCTTATGTGACGTCTGTCTGTTTCAAGTCGTGTTTCGCCGGGGCCTCTTGTTCCAATTCCTGCGCCTGTACGACTCATGGAAGTACCAAGACCTCTAAGTCTCGGCAGAGTATATTTTAACTGTGCAAGCTCTACCTGAAGCTTACCCTCTCCGCTTTTAGCACGCATAGCAAAAATATCAAGTATAAGCATAGAGCGGTCAAGTACTTTTGTTTCTATAAAATCAGATATATTTTTAAGCTGAATGGGGGATAGCTCATTATCAAACACAACCATGTCTGCGTCATGAGCCAGAACGGCACATTTTAGTTCCTCAAGCTTACCTTTTCCGAGATATGTTCCCGTTTCTATATCCGCCTTGTTCTGAATAACTGTATCAACTACTTCTCCGCCTGCTGTTTTAACAAGCTCTTTTAATTCTGCGATTGATTCTTCTGTTGTATCGGACAATATATCCTTGCTGCCTGTGTGTACACCTGCAAGTATAACCTTTTCAGTCTTGTTTTCATTATCCAAAGTCAACTACCTCCGGTTTGTAACATAAACATCCTAAGTTTATTATAGCAGAAAAAGACATTTTAGTATACTGAAATTGCAAAAAATAATAAAAATTTAATAAAATCATAATATATTGATTTTTTACCGCTTGTATAGTTGATTTTTTTTGATTATTGTGATATAATTTAAAAATATAAATTTAACTTATGAAGGGATGAAAAAAATGAACACTCAAGAATTATTTCGATTAATTGAAGAAAGAAAAGAAGAACTTTTTGAACTTCTTTGCGGTCTCGTGAGAATTAACTCAGAAAACTTTCTAAATTATGGTAAGGAAGAAGAATGTGCAAGATATATACATAAGCTTTGTGAGGAACTTGGACTTGAAAGTGATTTATACTCGCCACTTGATATTGAAGGCTTTTCAGAGCATCCTGATTATATCCCGGGAAGACAGCTTGAAAACAGATATAACGTTGTTGCACGTATGCGTGGAGCAGAGGACAAAGATGAGCTTATGATTATGTCCCATATAGATACCGTTCCTATTGGAGATTTGAATAACTGGGATTTTGAGCCAACTGCCGGAATAATTAAAGATGGCAAAATACTTGGTAGAGGTGCTTGCGATGATAAATACGGAATTGCAACAGCGCTGTTTGTTATGAAACTTCTGAAAGAAAATGGCTTTAAACCTAAAGCAAATCTTCTGTTTGCCGGATATTGTGACGAAGAATACGGCGGTTCTCATGGCGCTATGGCTGCTGTTATGAAATACCCATGTAAACGAATTGTAAGCATGGACTGCCGTGAGAATCAAATCTGGCATTGTGGTTCAGGTGGGGCAGAGGTTAAGTATTTTTATCACACTAAGGAAGTAGTTGATACAGCTGAAGCTGCAGCAAGAGCTATTCCTGTAGTGCTTGATTGTATAAAACAATTTGCAGATAACAGAAAAAAAGAGCTTGAAGAAAATCGTTTTTATAAAGGAACTATAATTCCTGAAAACTCCTTGCGTTATATGGGAGTTCGTGCGGGCAACAGCGGTATGGACCTTGGTAGAGGGGAAATTCATTTTGTATTTTATACGGATAAAACAAAACCGGAAATAGATGAAGAATTTAATGCGCTTGAGAAAGTTATTGCTTCCAGACTTGATGAAATCGGTATTATGGGTGATGGCTTTGTTTACAACACAAGATTTTTCCACTATGTATTTACAGAGCCGGATAGTGAAGATATAAAATTAATGCTTGAAGCTTCAAAAGAGGCGACAGGTGCTGTGCCAAAGGTTTGTGGATCATGTCTGTCTGATCTGTCAGTTATTTCAAAATATGGAAGTAGCCGTGCATATGCTTTTGGTATTGGACGCGAATTCAGCGATCTTGGCGGTGCTCATCAGCCAAACGAGTTTGTTGAGTGTGATAAGCTTGTAGAGTTCACAAAAACAATCGGTGCATATATTTTGAAGGTGCTTGGATAAAAAACAATTATGAATTCAGGGAGGTGGTATGATAATGTCGGACAATGGTTTCTTTCTGGGAAATCCGGTGCTGATGCTAAGCACTATACATGTACTTGCCGAAAGCGGCGGCGAAATGCCGGATAACGTTAAATTAAGTATTTTAAAATGTGCTTCCGATATAGTAAAAATTCCAAAATCGGTAATACGCAATGAGCTTGAAAAAATTATCATGTCATCTCATGCAGACATAGGAATAAAATTTTTATTTGAGTGCGGTCTTCTGAAATTTATTATTCCACAGCTTGAAAGATGTTTTTATGAGCCGCAAAAAAATAAATATCATATTTATAATGTTGGTGAGCATATTGCAAAAGCGGTTGCTAATACGCCCAAAATAGCACAAGTCAGGTGGGCGGCACTGTTTCATGATATAGGCAAGCCTCTTTGTTCGTCTGTTGACTCAGGTGGAATGATACATTTTTATGGACACCATATTGAAAGTGTCCGAATTGCAAATGACATTTGCCATAAATTTTCCTTTGATTCACAGATGATACGTGAAATTCTGACTTTGGTAGAATATCACGATGTTCATTTTGAACAATCAGAGAAAGGTGTTAAGCGTGCACTATGTAGGCTTGGCGAACAAGCTTTTACAAGACTTTTGTATCTTCAGGAAGCAGATGCAAAAGCAAAGAGCCCCAAGTGCTATGCAGAAAAAATAGTAGGAATTCAAAAGCTTCATGATATACGGAGTCACGTTATAAGCACAGGAGAGCCATACAGATACTCAGATATGGCAATTGGGAAACGTGACCTTATAAAAATGAAGTACAGAGCAGAGCGTCAAATGCGTGATGTTATGAGAATTTTATTTGATGAAATAATTGACAATCCTTCATTAAACAACCGAGATTATCTTCTTAAAAGAGCTAAAGCGTTAAAAAATAAAAGGTAAACAGAAAGAGAGTATAAAAATGTATGATCCTAAATCTCTAAAAGCAGAAGAGTTTATTTCACACCAGGAAATATGTGAAACCCTTGAATATGCAGAAAATCATAAAAACGACATAGAACTTATAGACAAGCTGATAGATAAAGCAAAGCTGAGGCAGGGGCTTACTCACAGAGAGGCGTCTGTATTACTTGCATGTGAAAATAAAGAGAAAATAAATGAAATATATAAGCTTGCAGAGGAAATTAAAAACGACTTTTACGGAAACAGGATTGTTATATTTGCACCCTTATATTTGTCTAACTATTGTGTGAACGGATGTGTCTACTGTCCATATCATTGCCAGAACAAAACAATCGCACGTAAAAAGCTTACTCAGGAAGAGATAAAAAAAGAAGTAATTGCACTTCAGGATATGGGACACAAGCGTCTTGCAATTGAAGCGGGCGAGGACCCTATAAATAATCCCATAGAGTATATACTGGATTGTATTAAAACAATTTATTCAATTAAACATAAAAACGGCGCAATAAGACGTGTAAATGTAAATATAGCGGCTACTACCGTGGAAAATTACAGGAAGCTTAAGGAAGCAGGAATTGGTACGTATATTCTTTTCCAGGAAACCTACCACAAGGAAAGCTACGAAAAGCTTCATCCAACAGGACCAAAGCATAATTACGCATATCATACAGAAGCAATGGACAGGGCTATGGAAGGTGGC
>CAZWCO010000082.1:0-6207 GCA_964632665.1 uncultured Lachnospiraceae bacterium
CCCGCTTCTTATTTGTTCAATCCAAAGAGGAATTACAGAGCCTCTTGAACACATAACATTTCCGTAGCGTGTACAACAAATCATTGTTTTGTCAGGGGATACTGTTCTTGACTTTGCAACAACAACCTTTTCCATCATTGCCTTACTAGTACCCATTGCATTTACAGGGTATGCCGCCTTGTCGGTTGAAAGACATATTACCTTGCTTACTCCCTCATCAATTGCAGCTGTAAGAACGTTCTCTGTGCCAAGCACGTTTGTTTTAACAGCTTCTATTGGAAAAAATTCGCATGAGGGCACCTGCTTAAGTGCTGCTGCATGGAATATGTAATCAACGCCGTGCATTGCGTTTTTTACACTTTGCAAATCACGCACATCGCCTATATAGAATTTTATCTTGTTTGCATATTCCGGATATTTCGCCTGATACTCATGGCGCATATCGTCCTGCTTTTTCTCATCACGTGAAAAAATGCGTATTTCGCCAATATCAGTTTTTAAAAAGCGGTTTAAAACAGCGTTTCCAAAAGAACCCGTTCCACCGGTAATTAATAAGGTTTTATTTTTGAACATATTTAATACCCCTTTTAATAAATCTTTTGATTTTTATAATAAAACTTGATTTAGTACAAGTCTCAACATTAGTTTTAAAATCAACTGTATCAAGTGATTTCATAAATTTCGTTCTTGTTTTTGGCATTTTAGGTGCTTTATACACCGATGTATTTCTTTTTATTGCACTTTCCAAATCTACCTTAATAACTTGTATACTATCAGAAATTGCTTTGAAAATCCTCTCGCCTTTATCAGTATTTATCAACACAAGAGAGGTACCTTTGTTGTCAAATAATTCCGGATGCAATTTTTTTATACCCCAAAAATCCCCGAGAGTAATATCACTTTGTCTATATATTGATTTACAATGACAATTATAGCAGCTGGGTCTTAAAGACAAATTATTTAAAAACGCTTTCATATATATGTCATCTGATTTGTTTTTGCAATAAATATTATTTTGGTCAAACTTTACTGAAACAGAGTATCCATACCAACCGCTTATTTTATCACGGAACTGGATTTTTGTTTCGCTTGTAATCGAACAATCACAGTTTTTTTGCAATTCATTGAGATATATATTAAACACTTTTTGCGAAGGCACTCCGTGACAAATTAAGTCTAAAAGAATAAGATTATCATAATCAACACCCAAATATGCCTTTAATCCACTTATTTGACACGGGGTTCCTGAAAACAATACCAGAAGATTTTGCTTTAGAAACTCCTCCGCTCTTTTATATGTGTCACGTATATCGCTTTGAACGTATTTAGAGCCCATTAATCTGGAAAGCTCTTTTTTATTCTCTACACATATATGTATGACATTAAAGCTATCATCAAATGCAGCGCCAAAAACAACGCCGCCTTTATCAATTACTGCCTCTGCAATTAATGAGAATATACCACCCGAGGAGCTCTCAATACGTGTATGTTCATTTTTGTTTATACAGGCGTATGCACTTATGCCCTTATTTCCTGAATATTCTGTGAGTACAGGACAAACATTTTTGCATTTTCCGCAATCGATACATTTTGCATTGTCAATTGACGGATACATAAACCCTTCTTTGTCGCATTCCATATTGATGGCACTAAAGGGACATGCGTTATAACATGCCCGACATCCCGAACACTTTCGCTTATTTACTATTTCTTGCATATTTTATCACCAATTTTTTTGATGGGTTTTTTTATGAGATCTTTTTCATACTCATCCATGCCCAAGTACCACATCGCCACAACATATATGAAGGTATAAATCACAATTCCGCATACAAGAAATATTATATTTCCCAACGGTAAAAATTTTCTAATCAAAACTCCTCCAATCAGCGAAACACTTATAGCCGGCAAAAATTTGAATATCTTTTTCCAAAAATAAAACATATTCAGCTTTATGTGACAGTGGTAATAATAGTTCATAAAAATACCATTTCCGGCAATTAATGATATTGCTGTACCAACTGCCGCACCAAGTGTCCCCCAAGCTCTGATACATGGTATGCTTATAAATATGTTACTTATTGCAATCAAAAGATAAACTATAGATCTGGCTTTATGCATATTTTTGGCACGTTGTATTTCTATTCCAAGATTCTGAATAAGAGGAACTGTTACCGGAATCATTAAAAATAAACCTATTGCATATGCATCGATGTATGCTTTGCCTGCCCAAAGGGATATAAATTCTCTTCCAAAAAACACATATCCGGTTATAATCAGTCCCAATATAAGAAACTGTACCCTTCCTACTCTGGTAAACAATTCGGTAATAGCTTTATCGTCCTTTTTTTGTGCTATCATCATATTAACACGCGGAATAAACACAGTCGAAACTGTACTGGAAAAATGCAAATACATAGAATTTAGCTGACCTGCTATTCCATATATTCCTACAGCCCCAGTTCCTATCATTCTGCCAAGCAAAACCTTGTCAATACTCCAGTTAAGTTGGTCTACAATCATATGTATAAATATATAAAATGTAAACACCCACATTTCTTTTAGCAAAGAAAAGTCGAAATCGCCAAAATAAAACTTTACTTTTAATTTTCTTTTACAATATATTATATCTGTGAATAAAGCAAAAAAAGTTATAAAAGTGGTCACACAGACCATAGCAATCGAGTCATACCCCATTATTAACAGCGGCAACGTTAAAAACGGATTAAATACCGCTTTAAACAGATCTAAACAGCGTTGGAAAACAAACTTCTCATGAGCAGTAACCTGACATTTAAATACACTGTTAATAAAAGTAGCTGACAAATTAATAACCATTAAAGAGAGTAAAACTCTGGCTTTTGAAAGTTCCGTATCAGTAAGACCTGAACCAAAGACAAGCTTCACATTTGTTGCCATAACTGTTCCGCACAAAAGACAAACAACTGCAACAACAGAAAAAATGATCAAGAACATTCCGTTGAGCTTAGCTATCCCTTTTTGATCCCCCTCCGCTTTAAAACGAGAGTAGAACCTTATATAGCTTGAACCAAAACCAAGACTTAATATTCCAAGATACGAAACCACAGAATTTACAAGTTGATACAGTCCATATTCGTTAATTCCCAGTAATCTTAGCATTACAGGTGTATACAAAAGACCTGTAAGAATATTTACTCCCTGAGTAACATATGAAAGCACAACTCCTGCTTTTAATTGATTAATTTTCATTATTATACCTTACTTTTTCTATTATTTTATTAATATAATCAAAACCTGTTTTCTTATATTCTCTTAGGTTGTTTTCAACCATGCTCCAATCTATTGGTTTATCTATCACGCTCAAATCCCCGTTATATATTCTGTCTTCAAGACCAAGCTTTTCAAGAAGAGTAAGCAGTCTGTCGTTCATTCCGGAGTTCTTTATCAAAACAGCAACAAATTGCTTTCTGAATAAGATGCTGAAAACAACACCGTGAAAAGAATTGGTTATGACCCTCTTAGCGTTTTTTATGTTTGCAATCCATTGTTCAACAGATTCACTATCGCTATAATGAAGCTCTTCACCATTTGATTTTAAATAGTCAACAATCTCTAAAGCGTCATTATATTTGTTATGAAGAATGTAAACAAAATTACCTGTCATTTTCCCAACATCTGTAATAAGTTCTTCATAGTCTTGTTGTTCAAGCAACAGCGTGGGGTCCGGTACGACACATACATCGTCGATACCCATATCTTTTATAATGTCAACTCCGGTGTTTTCACGCACAGAAACAAAATCAAGCTTCATAAGTTGCTCTTTTATTCCGTCTTTTAGTGACCTGTCACATTCTTTTACGCCAAAGCTTGCCGCATATGAAGCCAAAATTTTATCTTTGGGTGCAAAATCAAGAAAATATACAAATGTTTTTCTATGTTCACCATGCATTATATAACTCATATTCCATATCTGGTCACTTCCGCAAATATAGCAATCATATTCAGGCAATTGTCTTTTTAGCTGTTTGCATGAACAATAGTAATTTGTACGATTAAAATATTTCTGTCTAAACTGCTCAATACGCTTATCCTTGGGAACATCCTTTATTCTTCTTTTTATTTTTTTTATATGTCTTGTCTTAATAGCATTAAAATAGTTTTTTTTGAATTTCCTTGGGTAATAGTCTATTATGTCTACCTGAGCACCTTGTGCTTTTAGCGTTTCCGAAAGCGCATATGCTTGCAATACTGCCCCATAGTTTGTAGACCAATGAAATGTAATAAGACCTATCCTCATATAACCACTCCATAAAAAATTTTAGTTATCAATCAAATCTATATAATCACTAGTTCTATATGAATGTAACCGATCTTTTTCAAAAACTGAGATGTACGGATACTTAAGAAAGTTTTTGTTATAATACTGTCCCTGACTGATATATGAATCAAGATTTCTGATAGTCATAAACCCTGTTAACAATATTACAGCAATTGTATATGTCCAAAAACCATGGGAGGAGAGTTTATAAACAACAATTTCAGGTAGTGTAATATTATTAATTGCTGTTGAAATCAACGCAACAAACATTACATCAAAATATATGGTTAATCTTCCGAGTATTAATGAGTTGTTATAGAAGAACATTGCAACTATAATCCCTATATAGTATATTTTCAATAATATAATCAAAAGGTCGTCATTATTATCCAACCTGTCCTTGTACATTACCAAAACTAATACTAACTCTACAACCTTACGAATCAAAGCTGACCATCCTATACCTCGGGTTTCGTAAGCGTTTTTATCAAATAACATCAGGATTTTTGAATGTACTCCCACTGCATTCAATACGATAGCTGCACCCAGCATAAATACAGCTAAAATAAGTAAGGATTTTGGTTTAATATTAATCATCAAAGGAATTATCAGTAAAATATATGCACTTTTGTGAAAGCTTGCCGCTATCACCACAGCAATTATATACTTAATCCATTTTTTATCCACCGCCATAGGTAGCGCTAAACCAATAAATATTGACAAAGTTATACCCTGACGTATAGCTGAAAAATAATATGTAAGGTAAAACATGGGATAAAATAAGAGTAATGCTATGCATCTACTTCCACAATATCGTTTTACAAACCTGTGGAGCATGAACATCTCAAACACAGATACGATTGCAACAAAAATTTCAAAAGAGCATCCCATGCTCTTTATTATATTCATTAATAATCTGTATCCTTGCTCAAATGTTCCGTTCCCTGTAAAATATTTAATACTGATGCTGCTTGGGCAATATTGGTAATGCAACTGATAACCAATATAGTCCGTACCCTGACCGTATCTAAGGCATAACATTCCCAAGAGAACTACAAATAAAATTTGGTATATTAGTTCTTCACTTTTTTTACTTCTTGAAAACATTGCAGCCATAGCAATAAAACAGAATATAATTATGTAAAAGATGGCAATACACCTCCACGATAGTAAGTTTTATAAATATTTTTTCATATACTCCGCCAATTCCAAATAATCAAAGGGTTCAAAAAAGCATCCCTCATTATATCCATCAAGAATTTCTCTGGAAAATGCACAATTGGACGCAATAATAGGAGAATTGATTTTTCGTGCTTCTAATAAAGGTAAACCAAAAGTTTCTATATAACTTGGGAACAATAATACTGACTTTGAGTAATACTGATATACTTTATCTCTGTCAATTCTCCCACAAAATTCTATCTTATCTTCAATATTTTTATATTTTTCAGAGAAATATAACGGTTTGTTTATTGTAAGAATTATTTTAAAACTCTCATAACCATTTTCTACAAGTAAGGATGCCGCTTTATATATGATATTATGATTCTTATACACAGCATTGCTGGCTGGATAAAAAAACAGATTTTCTTCCTGCTTTTTATATGACAAACCCTCAGGAACTATCACTTCGGGCTGTACAAGCTCTACCTTGTCCGCAAAAATTTTTGATTTTTCACAAACGGCATCTCTCATCCATTTTGTTTGAACAATTATTTTATCTGCTTTTCTTACGGACTTAATAATCATTTTTGAAATTATATTTTGATAAATCCAAAATTTTTTATTTTCTTTCAAAGCAAATCTTTTTTCGCAGAATGGCAATGGCTGATGAACATAAAGCTCCTGAAATACACCCTTTGCATTTACAACAGTATTCTGTAAAGAGATGACTTTGTCAGGTTTGT
>CAZWCO010000083.1:0-6030 GCA_964632665.1 uncultured Lachnospiraceae bacterium
TTATGGAGATCAAAAGAGACGTTTATCTAAACAGACTTATTGTCAGAAAACACAATGGTTTCATCAAGGTTATTACCGGTATTCGCAGAAGCGGAAAATCATATTTACTCAACACTTTGTTTTACAATCATCTGATTTCAGAAAAAATAGCCGAGGATCATATTATTAAATTTGCATTCGACTCAGCCGATGATTTAATGAAAATCGGAGAAGATCCTATCGTTCTTGATAATGAACGCGAGAACAGAAAAGTCGATCCAACCAAGTTTTTGCATTGGTTACAGCCTCAAATTGCAGATAAAGATATGCACTATATTCTGCTTGACGAAGTACAAAAGCTTGGCGCCTTTGAGTCAGTTATGAACGGCTTTCTTCGCAAAGACAATCTTGATGTATATGTTACCGGAAGCAATTCCAAATTCTTATCAAAAGATATTCTGACCGAATTTGAAGGGCGAGGCGATGAGGTTCATGTGCTTCCCCTATCCTTCTCGGAATATTATGCATTTAAGAAAGGTGATAAAAGCGAAGCTTTTGATGATTATTCTATCTATGGCGGCTTACCTGCTGTTGCACTTATGGCAACCGAAGAGCAGAAGTCTAATTATCTTATTTCTCAAATGAAAAATCTTTATTTGCGCGACATAAAAAATCGTTACGGATTACAAGATGATGTAACCATCGGAGAAGTTCTTGACGTTGTTGCATCCGGTATTTCAGCTTTGACCAATCCTCGTAAAATTGCTAATACCATGAATACCGTTCATGGCGGCAACAGTATCTGCGATGCTACCGTAGACCGATATATTTCCCATATGGAAGATGCTTTTATGCTCACCCGCGTGAAGCGATATAATCTCAAAGGCAGAAAGTATATTGGTACTCCTTATAAAATCTACTTTGAGGACATCGGTCTTCGTAATGCTCGTTTGAATTTCCGACAGATTGAAGGCACTCACATTATGGAGAATATCCTCTATAATGAACTTCGTTACAGAGGATATCAAGTAGATGTCGGTATGGTCGAGTCGCGCGAAAGAAATGCAGAGGGAAAAGAAACCCGTACCCAGCTCGAGATTGACTTTGTTGCGACTCTTGGCAGTAAAAAATACTATATTCAATCCGCGTACGCGATTCCCGATCAGGCAAAGTATGAACAGGAAACTGCCTCTTTTGATAAAACTACAGACTCCTTCAAGAAGATCATTGTTGTTGAAAAGAGTATGAAGCCTCGCCGAGATGAAAAGGGATACGTTATGATGGGCGTAAAGGAATTTTTGCTTGACAAGGATAGTTTAGAAGCATAATTAAAATTATACCTCCCATCCAACGGGTGGTTTTGTGCTAAGGATAAAAACTTCTTTCTCTTCGTTCAGATCAGATATGGTGTTTCAGATGGCAAAAGGATGGCTCATACGAACCATCCTTTTGCCATCCCTATTTTATCTTCAAAAGCCGGCTTTCTTTAATTCTTCTATCATAGCAGACCGACGTTTATAAAGGCGTTTCCATTCGTTCGCCATCTGCTCCGCCATTTCTTTTCCGTTCGGATATGTTTTCATATGCTTCAGCCGTTTTGCCAAGCTTTCATAAGCAGATCGATGTCCCACACGGTACATCTCCTGATCGAGATATGCAAAAAAGACGTCCCGTATTTCCTCCGGAAAATGCGGTTTCAGAATGTTTTCGTATTTTTGAAGTCCGAACAAGCCGGCTTCCGTTTCCAATTCACTCAGAAGCTCTCGATACAACCCTTCTTCTGCCATCAACTCATGGCGGCGATATTCCATTGTCTTAGCCTGCAACAAACTCGGTAGGAGTTCCTGCCATTCATCCGCCGTCAACGCTTGTTTTAATTTGTGCACATAAATGGCATCATCTTGTCTTACGCCGAAAATATAGTCCTTCAGCTCTTTCTTATAGGACACACAATCGTTCATTTCCTCGTATAACAAAATCAGGCGCTCGCTGATTTGACAAAAAGTCGGGCTGTGAGGAGGAACCGTCTGTCTGAAATCCAGAAGCATTTCCGCCGCTTCGGCTGTTCGCCCCCCGTCAAGCGTTTCCCGTATTTCATCCTCACGGATGGCGGGATACCGACGGTACTGTTTACGAAATGCTTCGACCTCTTCTTCACTCTGCCCCAATGCACGCATGAACTGCACCTTAACCCGAATCAACTCAACCGTTTCAAACGGATACCTTTCGCTTTCGGTTTGACGTAAACATTTCTCAATATGAGCCAAAGTCCGTTTCATATATTTTTCTTCGGTAAAAGACTCAAATAATGTTTTACGCCATAAATCGTCACTGCATGGGGAGAGGTCTCCATCGCATTTCTTCAAACAAAATGTGTAAAGTTCTTCTCTGTAAGACTCATCGGCAGTGTTTACGATCTGCTCCATATATTCCAAGCAGCAAAAATTCACGTCCGGTGCATCGCAAACTTCATATTCATATTCCATATCCGATACACATCCGTAAACCTCTTGCAGAAGTTCCACCGCTTCGGGCAACAAATGCAGATCGATCAATACGCTTATATGCGTATGAAGATACTCTTCAACATCCGAGAAAAACTGAAAACAGTCGTCAAAATCACCGTATCCATTTATGACTTCCTCATATTTTCGTACCAATGATTTCAAATCCCGTCTCCATGCATTTTTTTGCTTTTGATTGACTGTTCCCGTCGCGTACAGACGAATCGTATCTTGAAGTGAACGGTCATTTTCCGCTTGCTGCAGAAGTAACTTTTGCATGGTTTCTGTTGATAAGCGCCGGATGGCTTCTTCCAAAGGAATAGGAGGATCGGCTTTTCGTGTTGTTTTCGGTCCGCCGGACTTTTCCCATGCCCAAAGAACCGCCGCCATGTGCTTGCACGGCGTTCCATCCTCTGCATAAGGACAGGTACATGACATATCAACGACCTCCGAGCCGTTCAACAATATTTCAACGTCGTACTGCTCGTTCCCCCATACCTCTGCCGTGATTTCACCTTCGTTATCATATAGATTTTCCACCAATCCGTCCTCAAAGTAGGACAGTCCCCGTTTCAATATCGTGGATGTAAAAAAACTTCTCCAATTGATTTTTGACATCATTCGTCTCCTTGTGATTTGCCCATAGTATATTTCTTAATTTTCCTACAGACAAAATTTTATATATTAACTTCAACCCATCTTTGTTTATCTACTCATAATACTGTATCCATTAGTTGTCCTGCAATATCCGTGTTTTCAAAGCGCATAATGCTTTCCTCATGAGTGCCAAAACTGAGAAAATTCACGCTCCCGTACCAAACGACAGACTGATCAATAACAGCAAACTTCTGATGAAAATCGGACTTGTATTTGACGATTACACCTTGATCTTGCAACAATTTCGAGCACATAATTATATTTTCTCGATCTTTCTCCGTAAAATCCTCCGGCGGACGTGTAATAACGATTACATGAACGCCGTTTTCTATCATAGGCGACAATTGTTTCAAAATACTGGAAATACGATTTTTTCTCATGAATGGACTTACAATCAAGAGTTCGGAAATTGCAGATTTTAAATCATCACAAAAGCCTTGGTAGAATGTTTTTCCGTCATATATCAAATCGGGGGCGGCATTGATGTTTGACAAAAGTTTTGTCTTATATCCGATAGCATAATAGCTCTTCACTCTTTTTTGATACATTCTTTCAAGCACCGGAATATGAATATCCGCATAGTCGTAAACCCGAACCTCGGTTTTTCCCGCATAATTTCGGTGGAGTCGACCGGCGTATTGTGCCACCTTGCCCTTCCATGCAATTGGTAATGCAAGAAACAGGGTATCTAACAGAGGATAGTCGAAGCCCTCTCCTACATATTTACCCGTCGCAACAATTACAACCGATTCGCCAACAGGAATTGATTCAAGTTTCATTAACGTTTCTCTGCGCTCTTTCGCTAAAGCCGTTCCCACAAGTTGAATAACATTTTTGTTACAACCTGAAAATTTTTCGGCGAGTAAAGCGGCATGCTCGCGCCTCTCGGTCAAAACAATCGGATTTCGTCCGCTTTCCAATGCTTCTGCGACATCTGCAACAATCAAATTGTTGCGAAGCTCATTTTCGGACAGTTTTTTATAAATATCCGTAATAGTTGTTTTTCCTTCGGATATGTAACGTGTATTCGTAAATCTCGGCACCAGATAATGTTCAAAACTGCGTTTTTCGGCTTGTTCCTTCGCATCGACACGATATCGAATTGCACCGCATTGCATAAATATGATGGGATGATGACCATCCTGCCTTGTGGGAGTAGCGGTCAAACCATACACATATTTTGCGTTTGCATATTTAAGTATCATCTCAAAATTTACCGCAGAAACGTGATGACACTCATCAACAATAATCATTCCATAATTGCGCACAAGCCCTTTGACTTCATCACCGTTCACAAGCGATTGCATAACGGCAACATCTACGATACCGTGCAATGTATCTCTGCCTGCTCCGAGTACACCCACGGGCGACCATGCTTTCTTTCGTCCGCGCCCTTTCTTCTCTTCCTGCGATATAACATCAAATTTCAAAAAAGCTTCCAGCGACTTTTTCCATTGTGTCATCAGCGCTTGTGTATGCACGAGAACCAAAGTGTTCGTTTTTCTTTGCCCAATCATATACGATGCAATAACAGTCTTACCAAACGCCGTTGTCGCGGAAAGAACACCTGTGTTTTGTGCCAACAGTGCCTCTTCCGCTGGCTTTTGCTCGTCACGGAGTTCTCCATTAAACTCAACAGGAATCGAAACACCTATATTCGTTTTATCTTCAATCGTATACGACATATTCGCGTCATCAAGCAACTCGCAAAGCGCCTCCTCACATCCACGCGGAATGGCAATATAATCTTCCGTGATATCCGCCGTACATATGATTCGCGGTTTATCGTATATGGGCAATCGGTTTTCGTAATTTTTGCTTTTTTCTTCGTTTCCCATGGTTTGCTATCGGATTCGTCGATGAGTTTCCCCAGTTTGCCTTCTTTACCAAAGAAAGCAACCAACACTTCCACCGCATCCGCGCTCAATCTTTTTACACTTGACAGATATGCCCACTGATCGTCATAAGGCTGAAATTGTTTGTCAACAAAAATGCTGTTTCCATTTTTTCTTGCCAAGCCCTGCAAGCCGTCTGCCCATTCGTTTTCACACACAGGACCATAACCGCTTTTCCCACTAGATGCACTTTGCCAACGGCGAGCAAACACATCTTCACGACCGAGAAATAATGAACGAAACAACTCGATTTTTTCTTTTGACGAACTGTATTTGTGGACGGAAACGGTCTCAATCCGAGGGCTTCCGATACTCTCATCTGGTATCTATGTTAACCCAAGTTTTTGCCGCAATCGCATATTTTCTTCCGAAATTCGAGCATTTTCTCTCTCCAATTCATAGTAGCGATTTAAAAGTTCACGATATAGCTTTTCGTACATTTTTCAACCTCATTTTTATACATTACCCGAAATATTCAATTTAACATACGTGCCAACCATTGCTTTTTTGAGCGCATCAATTTTAAGCATTTTTCGATTGCTGAGGATAATATACAATTATTATATCAACAGCAGCTCATTTAGTCAACGCCTCCGAAAAATTCTTGTCGAAGGTTTCGATGCCGTGATCTCGACACTATTGAAAGTTAAATATTAAAACTCGAAAATGCACTTGACAAATGACTGTTTCAGAGTTAACATAAAAGTATCGAGCCCTCGAATTTGCCGATTGCATAGTAAATCAGTGCATAGTTTTGGTGCATAGTGGGTACAATTATGCACCAAAGTACATTTTTCGGAGGACACGAAAATCATCAAAAATGCGTTAAAAAGAGTAAATACGGCACGATTTTCCGAGAAAATAGACGAAAATGGTCAAAACCCTTGGTGCAAAAACCCGTTGGGGTGGTAGAGGCCGCTGGTTCAAGTCCAGTCACTCAGACCATATCGAGTGTTCTTAACGAAAGTGAGAACACTCGATTTTTTTGTCTATGA
>CAZWCO010000084.1:0-6003 GCA_964632665.1 uncultured Lachnospiraceae bacterium
TGGGCGCAGAAAAACGGCTACGGCTTTGAAATAATAGACTCTCTTCCCGGCGATGACGCGGGCATGAAGAGCGCAACGGTTATGATTACAGGTCTTAACGCATACGGATACCTTAAAGCAGAAAAGGGTGTTCACAGACTAGTCAGAATTTCGCCTTTTGACGCATCAGGCAGACGTCATACATCCTTTGCGTCCATTGAGGTTATGCCGGAAATTGATGATGAAATCGAAATTAACATAAAGCAGGATGACCTTAGAGTTGACACCTACCACGCAAGCGGTGCAGGTGGTCAGCACGTAAACAAGACGGCTTCTGCTGTAAGAATTACCCACCTTCCAACAGGCGTGGTTGTGGCATGTCAGACACAGCGTTCACAGCACCAGAACAGAGACTATGCAATGAAAATGCTAAAAGCAAAGCTTGCAGAAATTGCAGAGCAGCAGCAAAAGGAAAAGATAGAGGATATCAAGGGTGTACAAAAGGAAATTGCATGGGGCAGCCAGATACGTTCATATGTGTTCCACCCGTACAACCTTGTAAAAGACCATAGAACAGGCTTTGAAATGGGAAATATCGGAGCTGTCATGGACGGTGACATCAGCGGCTTTATAAATGCATATTTGAAAGCGGCAAGCCTTGGAACTCTTGAAACAAAATAAAGGAGACTTTTTAATGAGAACGTTTGATAAAGCTGACATTTTAATTCCTCAAAATATCGACCATTCAAAATGGAGTGTAGTGGCATGTGACCAGTACACCTCCGAGCAGGATTACTGGGATAGTGTAAAGGAAAATGTAGGCAGCGCACCTTCAACCTTAAACATAATTTATCCCGAAATATATCTTCAAAATCCTGATAAGGAAGAAAGAATAAAAAACATCCATAAAACTATGGAAGCCTACAAAGATTCCGGCATTTTCAAGGAATATAAAAGCTCTCTCATTTATGTTGAAAGAACACAAAGAGACGGCAGAACAAGATGCGGAGTTGTTGGCGCTGTTGACCTTGAAAAGTACGACTTTTCAAAGGGCAGCACATCCCTTATCCGTGCAACAGAGGGTACTGTCCTTGACAGAATTCCCCCAAGAGTAAGCATAAGACTAGATGCTGCTCTTGAGCTTCCGCATATTCTTATGCTCATTGACGACAGAAAAGAAGCCGTTATAGAGCCACTAAAAGATAAAAAAGACAGCTTCCAAAAGCTTTATGATTTTGATTTGCAAATGAATTCGGGACATCTTACAGGATATCTTGTACCCGATGATGTTGCAGAGGTGTTGCTTTCGGAAACAGAAGCCCTTGCAGATAAGAACGAATTTTCTAAGAAGTATAATACAGACGCACCTGTTCTCCAATTTGCAGTAGGTGACGGAAACCATTCTCTTGCAACAGCAAAAACATGCTGGGAGGAAGTGAAAAAAGGACTTTCTCCGGAGGAGGCAGAAAAACACCCTGCACGCTATGCCCTTGTGGAGCTTATGAACGTCCATGACAAGACATTGGAGTTTGAGCCAATACACAGAGTGGTTTTTGATGCTGACCCTGAAAAGCTTCTGGATGCACTTAAGGAGTTTTATCCCCAGACACAGAAAACAGATAACGGCGGACAAAAAATTCTCTGGTGCTTTGGTAATAAAAAAGGCGAAATTTACATAAAGAACGCACCATCAAAGCTTGCTGTCGGAACTCTTGGAATTTTCCTCGATAAGTACGTTTCGGAAAATGGCGGAGAGATAGACTATATCCACGGCGCAGACGTGGTAGAAAAGCTGGCAAGAGAAGAAAACAGAATTGGCTTCATACTTCCCAACATGGAAAAGAACGAGCTTTTTGAAACAGTAATCGCAGACGGTGCACTTCCAAGAAAGACATTTTCTATGGGAGAGGCACATGACAAGAAATTCTATATGGAATGTAAAAGAATAAAATAAATCTTAAATTATAGTACAAGGGGTGTAACCGTTTCGGTTACACCCCTTAGTGTTAAAATTCATATTTTTTGACGCAAGGGGATGGTCCTTTTTCGTCATCTTTTTTATTACATAAAACTGTTTAAGGAAGTTTTGTATTTTTTCGAAGGATAAAGGGGCGCTTTTTTATTGCGAATCGCCCCCTTTACCCTCCGAGCCTCCCAATCCCCCGAAAAAAATCGCTTTTCTGTCTCCTCCGTGCTCGATTTTGACACCGGTGGAAACTCGCAAAATTATTGCTCAGACAGTTCTCCACCTAACCATTTGCGGTTTTAAAGGAAAATATCCGCAAATGGCTTGTCAAAATTAATGCTCGCACTTTTTGCTTCGGATGTAAGTAGCTTTGATAGACTTTGCAAGTTTTGCGTGAATAAGATATAAGCCTGCTCAAAAGGTGCAACTAGGGACGTTGTTTTTGCACATTTTAGTAAATTAGAAGATAGGATAAAGATAAAGAAAATCCGCCTAGGTGGATTTTCTTTATCTTTTTACTTTATAACAGTTTTTAAATACTCATTAAATTCGTCTTTCAAATCATCACGTCTAAGGGCAAACTCAACGGTTGCCTCCAAAAATCCAAGCTTATTACCAACATCATATCTCTTGCCTTCAAAGTCAAAGGCAAAAATGTCCTGTGACTCAGCAAGTAAGAAAAGTGCGTCTGTAAGCTGTATTTCGCCCCCTGCACCTCTTGGAGTACGGTCAATACAATCAAATATTTCGGGGGTTATAATATATCTTCCAAGTATTGCTACGTCTGTTGGTGCATTTTCGGGCTTTGGCTTTTCCACAAGGCTGTTTACCTTATATGTTCTGTCGCCTATTTTTTCGCCGTCTATAATCCCATACTTTGAAACCTGGCTGTGCTCAACCGTTTGCACCCCTAAGATTGTGCCCCCAAGCTCTTCATACTTTTCTATCATCTGCTTAAGGCAAGGCTTTCTATCGTTATAAACTACATCATCCCCAAGCATAACTGCAAATGGCTGGCCTGCTGCAAACTGCCGGGCATATGAAACTGCGTGGCCAAGACCTTTTTGCTCCTTTTGACGTATAAAGTGTACGTCAACGAGCTTTGACACTCTTTGTACTGCTTCAAGAAGCTCCTTTTTTTGTTCCCTTTCAAGAACAGTTTCAAGTTCAAAGGAATAGTCAAAATGGTTCATTATGGCTTCTTTGCCACGTCCGGTAATTATAAGGATATCCTTTATTCCGGAGTCTATTGCCTCTTCCACTATGTATTGGATAGTGGGTGTGTCAACGATTGGCAGCATTTCCTTTGGTACTGACTTTGTAAAAGGCAGGAACCTTGTTCCAAAGCCTGCCGCCGGGATAATGGCTTTTGTAATCTTTGTCATTTTCAAAAACTCTCCTTTTTGTTTTTTTGAGAGTAAAGGAAAATCCTCTACTGCTCTCTGTTAATATTTTTCATTTTCCCCCTTGTTATTATAACAAAATTATAGTATAATATCAATAGTAAACTCATGTTTGTAACGAATTTTTAAAGGAAGTGCAGATTATGAAAGCTTTGATATTATCAGTAAAGGCGGGCTATGGCCACCATTCTACCGGCCTTGCAATGAAGGACTGTTTCACGTCACATGGAATAGAGTGTGAAATGCTTGACACTCTTGAATATATAAATAAATTTCTTGGGGAAGGTGTACAGGACGGATACCTGCTTGCAACAAAATATATGGCAGAGGCGTACGGCAAGGTGTATTCTTCTCTTGATAAGAAAGAAGAGCCAAGGAAAGAGTATTCGCCTGAGGTTGTAATCTCCAAATTTCTGTCAAAAAAACTAGAAAAATATATGATAGAGTATGCTCCTGACTTTGTTGTGGGAACCCATTCCTATGCGGCGGTGCTTATTTCAATTTTGAAAAAAAGGGGAATACTTACATGCCCCACCTTTGGCGTGGTAACAGACTTTACAGTTCATCCATTCTGGGAGTCAACAAATCTTGATTACTATATTCTTCCCGATTCGCTCCTCACTTCATCCGCAGTACGAAAGGGAATAGGCGAAGATAAAATACTTCCTTATGGTATACCAATCCGTGAAAAGTTTTCTAAGACAAATGACAAAAGCTCTGCAAAAAAGCTTCTGGGACTTACAAGTGAGCCGGTTGTCCTTATTATGATGGGCTCTATGGGCTTTGGAGATATGACAGAGGTTATAAAGGTATGTGACGATTATAACGGAAACTTCCAGATGGTAGTAGTTTGCGGCAGTAACGACAAGGCACGTAGTGCAATTGATGAAAGAGCATGGAAAAAGCGTGTAAGATGTCTTGGCTTTGTAGAAAATGTTGATGAATACATGGACGCGGCAGATGTAATAATAACAAAGCCGGGTGGACTTACAACATCGGAGGCAATGGCAAAGGGACTTCCTCTTATGCTTATGAACCCCATTCCGGGACAGGAGGAGCGGAATATGGAGTTTTTAGTAAATTCCGGAGCTGCAATGATGATTTCAAAAACCTTTACCGTTGAAAATGCCCTTTATCAGTTTTTTGAAAGTCCATGGCGCAGAAAAACCATGGAGGAGGCAGTTCTCAACGTTGGTAAGCCTGATTCTACAAAAAGGCTTTATGAGTTTATAAATAAAACAATATGCAAAAAAGAAGGAGCAGTTTATGAAAATATATAATTCTGTAAGTGATCTTATAGGAAAAACACCCCTTTTAAAGCTGTCTGCTTTTGGTGTGGACAAAAATATCCTTGCAAAGCTTGAGTATTTTAATCCTGCAGGAAGTATAAAGGACAGAGCCGCCCTTTCCATGATAAACGATGCAGAGGAAAGGGGACTGTTAAAAAAAGGCTCTGTTATAATTGAGCCAACAAGCGGAAACACAGGCATAGGTCTCACAGCAGTTGCTGCGTCAAGGGGATACAAGGTAATCCTTACCATGCCCGAAACAATGAGCATAGAGCGCAGAAAGCTCCTTAAAGCCTACGGGGCAGAGATAGTTTTAACAGACGGCGCCAAGGGAATGACAGGCGCAATTGAAAAGGCAGAGGAATTAAACCGTGAAACTCCAAACTCGGTAATTATGGGACAGTTCGTAAACCCGGCAAACCCAAAGGCGCACATGGAAACAACAGGTCCTGAAATATGGGAGGACACAGAGGGAAAGGTAGATATTTTAGTTAGCGGTATAGGAACAGGCGGAACTATAACGGGCACAGGAGCATATTTAAAATCAAAAAATCCTGAAATAAAGGTAGTGGGAGTAGAGCCTGCCGGCTCGCCATTTCTTTCAAAAGGGGAAACGGGCAAGCACGGACTTCAGGGAATAGGCGCAGGCTTTGCGCCGGAAATTCTTGATAAAAATATCTATGATGAGATAATAACAGTAGAAGATGAAAGCGCCTTTGAAACAAGCCGCACCCTTGCAAAAAAAGAGGGAATACTCGTTGGTATAACCTCCGGCGCGGCAGTTTACGCAGCTTTGGAGCTTTCAAAAAGACCGGAAAACAAAGGGAAAACAATTGTAGCAATTCTTCCCGATACAGGAGAAAGATATTTGTCAATGGAACTTTTTAAATAAAAATGGGGGACTTTTAAAAATGCACAGATCATTTAAGGGCATAAAATTGAAATAAAGTAATACCTAGAACATTTATATTTTAGTTAAAATCCACAAATAACATGTACCCCAAAAGTGTTTAACTTTTGGGGTACATGTTATTTAGTGTTTTTATATAATGATAATAAAAGTGTAGCAATTATCAGAATTTAGATTAGCCATAATTCCTGTATACGCTTGATTGTTAATAAGAGAATCAATTGTAGTAGCAGATATATCATACTTGGTATAATTACCCGAGTTAAGATTATCTGCTCCAATCGTTGTAGCGTTAATAATTGAAGCGTCAAGAGCAATGTTGTAGTCACCCAGTTTAGAAGCACTTTGAGTAAATGTAGCATTTGAAACAACCATAGTTTGTAAGAATTCTAAATTACACACTCTGTTTTTGGAGTCCAGCATATATGAAACAACACGATTCTCAGCTGACTCAAG
>CAZWCO010000085.1:0-5976 GCA_964632665.1 uncultured Lachnospiraceae bacterium
TAAGAAAAGTGTCACCCATCATTGACAATTCAACAATTTTCTTAAAAACTTTTATATGCATATCGTTGACAAAAGAAATGTGTTGTGGTAAAATGTTCTTGTCACATAGTTCTATAAAAATTAATACCACGCGAGAAACTATACCAGGTAAAAGGTGTTTCTCTCTTTTCTGTATTCTCTCGTGGGTAATAGAATTGTGTGACAACAATGAGGGACGACACTTTTTCGGTGCGTTCTTCATTGAGCGCACTTTTTTAATTGCTTGATTAAAAAAGTGAAGCATGCTCTGTGCTGCGACACAACTTACATTTTGTACCGGAGCGACTAGGCTCCGGTACTTTTCTTTCGGGATGTTTGTGGACGGTCTTTTTTGTCATAGCATTGTGTTTAATATTATTTTCATAAAAGGCTCGACATTTTGAAAAAAACGTGATATAATTAAAATAGTAAGAATATCGGAGGTTTTCTAATGGATATTATATACCATAAAAGAGCAGTAAAGTTTATTAATTCATTAGTGCCAAAAGAGAGACAAAGGATAAAGGAAGGAATACACAGATTGTTGGTCTCTCCTGAAACCTGTGATATTAAAGTATTAGAAGGATATACAGATATTTTCAGACTGCGAGTGGGACAATATAGAGTGATTTATACTAAGGATAATGTAATATTATTTATTGCTGATGTTGGTAATCGTGGAGATATTTATAAAAAATATTAAGGAGTGAATTGTAATGTCAGATAACGCAAAACAGTTGATAAATTTGTTTGAGATTTTGCCTGAAAATGACCAAGTTATGCTGCTGGAGCTAACCAAAAAAATGCTTCTTGCATATGATCCGGATTATACTAAGCTCCTTCCTGACGAAAAAGAACAGCTTGAAAGTGCTTTGATTGATTTTAAGAACGGAGTAAATATTAGTAACGGAGAAAGTATTAATTGGTAAATATGAGGTACACATTATCCTTTGATAGTGTGTACTTTTTATTGAAAATAATAAACTTCAGTTCTTATATATTCACTTGACAAGTTTGTGCTATCTGCTATAATATAATTAGTAAATTAAATCCATCTGAAAGGATAATATATGATGAAAAAAGAGAGTTCCCTTGTATTTACAGGTGATATAGGATTTGACAAATACATGGACGGAAAATGGAATGATGAGTCCCTGTTATCTGACGAGATTATAAATTTTTTTCGCAGCGGTGACCATGTTGTAATAAATGTTGAGGGGCCCATAGCTGACAGCACAGAGAGTCTTGACAAAAATGGTGTTTTGCAGCTGAAGCATACTATGAATCCTGCGGCAACAAAGGTTTTTGACAGAATTGGCGCAGATATATGGAACATATGCAACAATCATATTATGGACGCAGGCGAGGACGGTATAAGAAGTACACTAGAGTATGCTAAGAAGAGTGATGCCCATACAATAGGTGCCGGAATGAATGTTCATGAAGCACGAAAGCCTGTTATCATAAACGAAGCCGGCGGAATAGGTCTTTTCGGTGTAGGTTATCAGCGCGCCTGCAGAGCTGCAGATGAAAACAAAGCCGGATGTTATAGCTGGAGCGATCTTGAAGAAATACAAAATACAATAAACGAAATAAAAAAAGTATGTCGGTGGTGCGTGATTGTCGCACACGCAGGGGAAGAATTTACTCCGCTACCATCACCGTATACAAGAGAGAGATATCATAAGTTTCTGGAAATGGGTGCTGATATTGTTGTTGCCCATCATCCTCACGTTCCCATGAATTACGAAACAGTTGGAGATAAGGTTATATTCTATTCTCTTGGTAATTTTATATTTGATACAGACTATCAACGCTCTCAGTTCAATACAGAGCTTGGATTGCTTATAAAGATAAACTTTACGGAGGATGATTTTTCTTTTGTCCCAATGGGACTTGAAATTTTGCGTGACTCCGGGCATATTGTAAAGGCTTCGCTTCCACGAATTTTTGTTGATGTTCAGCCTGATGAATATGAGCTTCTTGCACCTCTTTCTGCAAAGGTGCTTGTAGAAGCAACAAAGCGTCAGCAGAAGTACCTTAATCCTGAAAGGTTTGCAAATGCCACCGACGAGGAGTGGGATGAACATTTTAGAGAGCCTATGCGTACAGGTCGTGTTCCCGGCGAAACTCTTGACTTTTTCATAATCTGTCCACTTGCAGAAAAGGAAAAAGAAAAAGCATGGAAAAGGAGTAAGCTGGAAGAAGTAAAGGAGTATATGCTGGAGCAAGTTTAAGAAATAAGTTATTGACAAAGAAAAAAATCTGTGGTACAATACAGAAAATAAAATAATTGAAGGGGAGCTTGTAAACAGGCTGAGAGGAAATTGTTTAATTTCGACCCTGTAACCTGATATGGATAATGCCGGCGTAGGGATCAATGAAATATGTGATTTTTTAGCATACCGGTTTTCCGGTATGCTTTTTCATTTTAAGGACAATTGTTTTATTTTAAAAGAATGAAAGGAAGAAAATTTATGAAAAAAACAAAAGTTCTTACAGAGTGTGCAGTAGCCGTTGCACTCGCAGTATTATGTAGTTTTATTAAGGTGTGGGAAATGCCACAGGGAGGGTCTGTATCTCTTACAATGGTACCTCTTTTGTTCATCGCTTTCAGGCGGGGAGCAGTTGCAGGTATAGTAACAGGCGCAGTATATGGAGCAGTATCAATGATTTTTGCAGGGATTATTTATCATCCGATGTCAATCCTGCTTGATTATATTCTTGCATACGGAGTCCTTGGTGTTGCAGGATTTTTCGGAAAAAGCCTCAAAGGTATCGTAGGCGGTACATTTACAGGAGTTTTTCTTAGGTTTATATCCTCTCTTGTAAGTGGCGCTGTTCTCTTCGGCTCATATGCTCCCGAGGGGCAAAACCCATGGATTTATTCTCTTGGTTATCAGGCGGCGTATATGATTCCTGAGCTTATAATCAGTATGATTATTATGGGAATTCTCTTTTCAAAATCGGGTCGATTGTTTGTAACAAACGATTAATTATAATGAAACAAAAAACATCTTGACAAATGAAAAATATTGGACTATACTTCACATAACAATACTAATTCCAAAAGGGTGATTGTTATGGAGGAGAAGTATAACGGATTTTGGAAATACATAAAAAGATATATTAAGCCATATTATTCAAAGCTTGCTACAGCCATGGTTCTTGCAGGCTTTGTTGGCGTCGGGGTAGCAATGCAGCCCCTTATAATAAAATATATCGTAGACGATGGAATTTTAAACGATGCACTCTCTCAGGCAGGTAAAATAAAGTATGTAGCATTTATGTGCGGTATATATGTATTGCTTGGAGTGCTAAGGATAAGCGCATGGAGAATTGCTTTTTCAAGTGCCATTAAAACCCTTGAAGGAAGCCTTTTTAACTTGCGTTCTCATTTCTTCTCACATGTGCAGAATATGTGTATGAAATTCCACGAAAACACGTCTGTGGGAGAACTTTTTAACTGTATTATGGGCTCGCCGGTTGTAAATATAAAAGCATATATGCAACAAGTGTTTTTAAGTGTTCCTTATCAGGCAGTTTCCCTTGTTATATCACTAACAGCTCTTGCGAGCTATGACCTGACTCTTACTTTTATAATGCTTTGCACAGCCTTTGTAATGGCGGCTATGCATGTATGGTCAAGAAGAAGAGTAAAAAGACTTTTTGCAGATTATATTGCAGTTGAAAGTGAAGCCAGCCATTATCTTAACGATACGTTACATGGTATGAGTGCTGTTAAATTGTACGGCATAGAGGAAAAAACCTTTGCCACATTTAAGAAAATTATTTCAGGTATGTATGAAAAGGGTGTAAAAGCTACAATAGGTCAGGTTAGCGAACAACTAAAACCGGAGCTTGTTCAGTACATCGGTACGGCTGTTGTGTATCTTGTAGGTGCTGCCGGATGTATATATCGCGGAATGCCTGTTGGTGTTCTTTATGCTTTCTTGTCCAGTATGGCATCTATATTATCAACGCTTATTAGCTGGATGAATATGGGACTTCAGGAAAGTAGCGCCGAAGCAGGTCTTCATAAGATAATAAGCGTGCTGGAAAAAGACACCACAACGCCTGAACTGGAACAGTCACATACAAGAAACGTTTCTGTGGAAAAGGAAAGTGCTATTGCAAAAGGCAAGCCTTGTATATCCTTTGAGGATGTTACCTTTGGATATGATGACAGAGTTATATTTGAAGACTTTAACTGTGAAATCCACTACAACGAAAGTGTAGCACTTGTAGGCGGCAGCGGTAGCGGTAAAAGCACGGTCACGAAGCTTGCCATGCGCCTTTATGATGTAAATAAGGGTACAGTTCGTGTCCACGGCCGTGACATTAAAGACTACGGCTTACATGACCTGAGAGTTACATATGGAATAGTTCCGCAGGATCCGTTTATATTCTACGGTTCTATATGGGAAAATATTATAATTGCACGCCCGGAAGCCTCAAACAGAGAAGTTATTCGTGCAATGGAAATAGCACATGTACACGAATTTGTAAATGAGCTTGAAAAGGGCTGGAATACAATTGTGGGTGACGGAGCGCTTGGACTTTCCGGCGGACAGAAGCAGCGCATTGCAATAGCAAGAGCTGTGCTTGGCAATCCTGATATACTAATATTTGACGAGGCAACCTCTGCGCTTGACAATGTATCCGAAAGACACATTCAGCAGGCAATGGAAGAGCTTATGAAGGATCATACTGTCATAATTGTTGCTCACAGACTTTCAACAATTAAAAATGTTGACAGAATACTTGTTTTCGATAACGGAAAAATAGTTGAAGAGGGTACATATGATGAGCTTAAGAAAAAAGGCGGCGCCTTTTCAGAGCTTTTAAATTCGTAATACGGGAGGATATGACATATGATTGGAATAGTGGGAGCAACAGATTTTGAAATGGGTAAGCTCCTTGATGAGCTTGCTGTTCAAAAAAAAGAAACAAAAGGCGGATTCGATTTTTATATTGGTAAACTGTTCGGGTGCGATGTGGTGGCAGTAAAGTGTGGCATTGGCAAGGTGTTTGCCGGTGCAGGCTGTCAGACGCTTCTTACAAACTACAAGGTTGAGAGGGTAATAAACATAGGTGCGTCAGGGGGTCTTGTGGAGGGTCTTTCCATGGGCGACGCTGTTCTTGTGGAAAAGGCGGTTCAGTATGATATGGACACAACTGCCTTTGGCGACCCTCTTGGAATGATATCCGGAATAAACAAAGTGTTTTTTGATTGCAGCATATACTATGGTTTTTATGAAAAGCTTCAGGAAAAGGGCATCAATGTTATAAAAGGGAATAACGCAACAGCAGATATTTTTTGCACAAAGGCAGATGTTAAAGGGATGCTTAAAGAAAAATTTTCTGCTGTAAGTGTAGATATGGAAGCCGGTGCGCTTGCTCAAATTTGTTTTATAAACAATATTCCTCTGGAATCGATAAAAATTATTTCCGACGGAGCAAATGACAATTCGGGTGATGACTATAACAAATATACCGGAACAGTAGGGGAGAGAGTTATGGAAATCCTTTCGTACAGATTTTCATTGTAGTTTTTACATGAAAAAAACCCACTTCTGTGAGTAATATTTTTACAAATTATTTATAAAAAAATATAGACATTTTTTCATAAATGTGGTACAATTATAGCGTAGGTGTAAAAACCGATATAAACTTTTAGGAGGAAAAAGAATGAGTAAAAAGTATGTATACCTTTTTAGCGAAGGCGATGCAAGCATGAGAGAGCTCCTCGGTGGTAAGGGCGCCAATCTTGCAGAAATGACAAAAATCGGCCTTCCGGTTCCCCAGGGCTTCACTGTATCAACTGAAGCATGTACTCAGTATTATGAAGATGGCAGAGTAATCAACGATGACATCCAGAAAGAAATTATGGAAAACATTGTTAAGATGGAAGCTATCTGCGAAAAGAAGTTTGGTGATAAAGAAAATCCACTTCTC
>CAZWCO010000086.1:0-5901 GCA_964632665.1 uncultured Lachnospiraceae bacterium
TTGTTCCGTGTGCGTTAGAGCTTAGTCCCGGATTGTTAACTGCCGCCTTGAAAAGTCTTAGCTTTTGCTCAAGCTCAAGACCTGAGCCGCAAATTACCTTTAGCTTGTCCTCATACTCAAAATTTATTTCGTTATATTCAAGTATTTCCACGGAAGTAATCTTGTCTGCAATTTCAATACCGTTTGCAATACCATAAAATTTCCTGTATTCTCCCATTGCAGCCTCATCAGCTTTAAGCTCCTCAAGGCTTTCATGATAAAAGTTAAGCTTTGCAATTCCCGAAGGCTCTTCGGGAGTTGTTTCAAGAACAAAAAGTTCTGAATCAAGTATGTTATATCCGTCCTGGGTTTGTACATAGGTACAAGGCACCTTTTCTGTAATAACCACCGTCACCGATGCAGGAAAATATTTTTTGTTTACTTCCACATCCTGTATATACGCAATTCCCGAAAGACATTCTTTTATAAATTCGTCATTTACCTTAAACAGATTTTCTCCGATAATATCAGGCAGCTGGCCCTGCAAAGTTTCTGTTGTTATACGATTATTACCCTCAAGGGTAAGATTCCGTATATTAAATATAGGCGTTAAAAACAGCAGAGCACAAACAAACATAACCACAAGTATAAAAAGCATGGTGCTCCTGAATATTATCCGGCGACGGCGGCGCTGCTTTGCACGCCGCGCGTATCGCTCACGTAACTGACGTTCTGCACTGCCGCTGAGCTTGCGGCTCCTCACAGACCGACCGTTCATAAATATCATTCCTTTCGCCGGAGAATCTGTTCTCCGGTTTATTCCTCTGAAATTCTTTTTATATAAGCACCGCAGGAGGTAAGATTTTTTTCAAAATTCTCATATCCCCTGTCGATGTATTCTACATTACTGACAATTGTTGTTCCCTCAGCACCGAGCGCCGCAGTAACAAGTGATGCGCCGCCTCTGAGCTCACAGGCACAAACCCGGGCTCCGTGAAGACGTTTTGTACCAACCACCACAGCTGTTTTCCCATCTATCCTTATGTCTGCACCCATTCTTACAAGCTCTTCTGCATTACGAAATCTGTTTTCAAAAATAGTTTCTACAATTACGCTTGTGCCTGTTGACAGACACGCAAGAGCAAGAAACGGCGATTGAATATCCGTAGGAAATCCCGGATATGGCATTGTTCTTACTGTGCCAAAGGATTTAAGACGTTTAGGTGCCATCATTAAAATGGTGTTCTTTTCCTGTTTGAGCCTTGCTCCCATACTTCCCAGCACGGACAGCATTGACGTCATATCTTCTGTACATACGTTTTTAAGAAGCACGCTTCCGCCTGCCGCTCCGCAGCAAGCAAGATATGTACCTGCGGCAATTCTGTCAGGCATAATTGTATAGTCAACACCATAAAGACGTTTTCCACCTTCAATAACAACGGTATCGGTACCGGCGCCCTTAACACTTGCGCCCATACGACACAGGAAATTCTGCAAATCTACTATTTCCGGCTCCCTTGCCGCATTTGTTATTGTAGTTGTTCCGTTTGCTGCAACAGCAGCGAGCATAATATTCTCTGTTGCACCTACGCTTGGAAAATCAAGATGTATTTTCCCGCCGTGAAGCTTTTCTGCCTTACAAATTATGTAGCCGTTTTCTTCCGAAATATTAATGCCAAGCATTCTAAGACCTTTCAGGTGCAAATCAACAGGACGCATTCCTATTTCGCATCCACCCGGCATGCTCACAACTGCTTCTCCACACCTTGCAATAATTGCACCAAGAAAGAATATGGAAGAACGCATCTGACGCATAAGGCTTTCCTTTATGACAAACTCGTTCATACATCCGGAATCCACCACTATGGTATTTCCGAGATTTATAACCCTGCAACCAAGTGCCTCTAAAATATCTACGGTTTTTTCTACATCCCGAAGCCTGGGACAGTTATGAATTACATTTCTGCCGCCGTTTAAAATTGTGGCGGCAAGTATGGGAAGCACAGCATTTTTTGCTCCCTGAACTGTAATTTCTCCCTCTAAGGGATATGTCCCCTGTATGCAATAGCCACTCACAAATAACACTCTCCTATCATATAAGCTACTGTATCATATGAAACAGAGAGATTTTGTGTTACTACACACATCTTATTATAACATATACGCAAGTGAATTTAAAGACTTTTACTTAAAAAATCACAGAAAATTAACATTTCTGTATTATTCCATATATTTACGGGGTGAAATCCCCATAACCTGCTTAAATCTTCTTGAAAAATATGCATAATCTGTGTATCCGCATTTATCAGCGATTTCCAAAAGCGAAAGAGAATTTTTGTATATGTCAATCAGATAACAGGCATGCTGTATTCTCACGTTCGTTAAAAACTCCGTTGGCGTTTTACCTGTAAAGCTTTTAAAATTTGCCCTTATATAATCCTCTGCATAGCCGCTTTTATTAAGAAGCTCACAAAGATTTAAATTGGGATCATAAAAATTATTTGTTATTTCATCAACAATATTTCTTACACACAGACTAAGCTCGTCATCGATTTTAATGTTTTGTATAAGGAAATGTCCGAGGCTGTTGCAAAGAGATGCAATATACTCAGGATTTGAATTCCTGTTATTCCAAATCATTCTTGCAAGAGTGGTTCCCTCTTTTTCGGAATTATCCAAAACCGCAGCAAACTCTACAGGGTTAAAAAACTGATTAAAATCCCCGTATATAGCAATCCTCTCAAATTCATCATCGCCCTCCACGCTGTGCATCACTCCTGCAGGTGTGATTGTAATTCTCCCGGGAGAAACTTTAACATCTTTTACTTCTGTATGAAAAATACCTGTTCCCTTAATACAAACACTTATTTCAAATCTTTTATGATTGTGAAGGATATTTTTATCTTTTACACAATAAACAGAAAAACCCATTATACCACCGCCACCTTTACTATATCATAAATATATCTTTTGTGCAAGTACTTTTATGAATAATCATAACATCTTTTGTTTTAAAGTGCTATAATTATATAAAAGCTAACGTAAGGAGAACAACAATGAAAAAAAGCAATGTTGATATGCTATCCGGCTCAATAACAAAGGGTTTGCTTTCTATGGCAATACCTATTATGATAATGAATGTTATGCAGTGTGTGTTTAACATTATAGATATGACGGCTCTCAGATACTTTTCAAACGACATGTCTGTCGGGGCCGTGGGTACATGCAGTTCACTGATATCACTGTGCACAAGCCTTGTTATAGGACTTTCTGCCGGCGCAAATATTATTGTTGCCAAAAGAATAGGCGCAGGAGACAAAGACCGTACTGACAGAGCGGTTGTGACAGCTATTCTTTTAGCTGTTACCGGCGGACTTCTCTTAATGGTTATTGGTGTTACATTCGCCGACACTTTTTTAAAACTCACAAATTGCCCCGAAAGCCTACTTGGGCGTGCTACTCTATATTTCAGAATTCATTTCTGGGGAGTTCCCATACAACTTTTATATAATTTCTGCGCTTCTATACTAAGAGCAACAGGAAACACAAAAAAACCAATGTATTATTTAATTACAGGCGGAATAATAAAGGTTATCTTTACAATTTTCTTCCTTATTGTATTTGATTTGGATGTGGCAGGTGTTGCACTTGCAACAATTATTTCCAATCTTGTTACAAGCACACTTGCTTTTCGAAGACTACTTAAATCCGGTGTTCTTAACATAAACTTCAAGAACATAAAATTTGACATAGCTGAGCTTAAGCAAATATTGTTTGTCGGCATCCCTACAGGTCTTCAAAGTGCTATGTACTCCATGGCAAATGTTATTATTATATCTGTTGTAAACAGCTTCGGGGAAAACGCAACTACAGGAATTTCTATCGCAAACCAATTTGATGGTATACTACACCAGATTATTAAAGCGCCGGCACTTGCTACAATGCCTTATATTGCACAAAATATAGGTGCAGGAAATATCAAAAGAGTTAAGCAGACCGTTGTAAGAGCAGTACTGATTACCACAGCCTTTGGCGGAGTTTTTGGTTCTCTGTCTGCAATTTTCTCTGGGTCACTCTCTTCAATTATGTCTTCGACACCGGAAGTTATCGCCTTTGCACAGCAAAAAATGATTATTATTTCAAGTACATACTTTATCAGCGGAATTAACGAGATAATGGGCGATGTACTTAAAGGAATGGGCAAACCGATTTTACCTACAATTGCTACGCTTGTTTTTATGTGCCTGTTCAGATTTGTCTGGGTATATATAATATACCCCCTGCTCCCCCAAAACCTTACTTTCCTGTACCTTGTATGGCCAACAGGCTGGATACTTTCAATTATAACACTGCTTATTGCCTACTTCCCGGCAATATCCAAATTGCAGAAACAACTTTTGAAAGAGAACATATGACCGGAACCCCCGCAAATTTAATTTGCGGGGGTTCTGTTTTGCCGACGGTAAAATCTATCTTTTATCCATGGAAATTTATGAATAATCCTATTATTTTATATTTTAAGGTGCTATAATCATATGAGAAATATCGAATAATGTCAAGGCACATAAGACAAAGAAAGGAATTTAATTATGAAAAAAATTGCTTTTACAGGAGATTTGGGATTCTCTTCTAAATATTTTAGGGGAACCTACAACAATGAAAATCTTCTTGATTCAGAAAGTATTAATTATCTTTGTGACACAGACTTTACGGTGGTAAATGTGGAAGGATGCATCAGCAATGAAAGCTCTACTGCAGATAAACCCCTTGTTCATGCCAATCCGCCTGAATGTGTAGATTTTTTAAAGAAAATTAATGGAAATATATGGACTTTAGCTAATAATCATATTAGTGACAGCGGAAGGGCGGGAGTGAAGAGCACACTTGACATTGCTGCCCAAAACGGAGTACAAACAGTAGGTGCAGGTCTTAATATGGCACAGGCAGAAAAGCCGGTATTTATAGAAAATGACGGTGCGGACATCGGTATTATTGCCGTTACAGAGGAGGAAACCCCTCAGGCAACGGAAAATACAGAAGGCTGCATTTTGTGGAATAACAACAAAAAAATTTCACAAATGATAAAAGATGTTAAAAAAAGATGTCGTTGGTGTGTGGTTATAGTTCACTCAGGTCCTGAATTTTGTCAGCTTATGCCACCACCTGTCAGAAAACAGTATAAGAAGTATTTGGAATTTGGGGCAGATATAGTTATTGGACATCATCCCCATGTTGTGGAGAATTACGAGAAATTTGGTGATAAGATAATTTTCTATTCATTGGGAAACTTTATCTTTGATACAGATTATCAGCGATTACAAAAATATACCGAGTATGGTGTTTTTGTGAAGTTTTACTTTGATAAGGACGAATTTACATGGGATTATAAAGCAATTAAAGTTGATAGAGACACTCAAACTATACATTCCTGTAATAGTCCTGATATCTTTACCAATGTAACGGCAGGTCAATACGCTCTTTTGTGGCCTCTTGCAATGAGAAATCTTTATAAAAATGAACAAGTGAAATTTCCGTACCTTTTTCCAGAAACAAAAGAGTATTCTAAATTGCAATGGTTAAAATTTTATAAGGATCGTGGAAAAATATCACCGCGACACCGAGGTGTAATAAGCGGTAATTTAATGTACTGTCTGAACCTGTGGAGATTTGGTGATAAAAAATTGATTAATTACATTAAAAGGGGAGATAACAATGAGATGTGACAAGCTGTTTCAAATAATAGACTCATTAAACGAGGAGTACATACAATTTCTGACAGATATATGTAATATTGACAGCCCTACAGACTATAAGGAAGGTGTCGACCGTGTAGGCAAGTACATTTCCGATAAAGCCATCCAAAAGGGATGGCTTGTAGAAAAGCAAAGTCAGGAGGTTTCCGGTGATTGCATTTGTATCACC
>CAZWCO010000087.1:0-5894 GCA_964632665.1 uncultured Lachnospiraceae bacterium
AAAATGAAGGTAGGCTGCACCGGCTGTGGCTACTGTATGCCCTGCCCCAAGCATGTGGACATCCCCGGCACCTTCGCCGCCTACAACCGCTATCATCAGGACGGCTGGTTCACCGGCCTTCGGGAGTATTTCATGTGCACCACACTTCGCACCGACTCCACCGCCGCCTCCAACTGCATCGGCTGCGGCAAATGCGAAAAGCATTGCCCCCAAAGCATCCCCATCCGCCAAAAGCTCCGGGAAGCCCGCAAGGATCTGGAAGGCCCTGCCTACAAGATCGCCCGTACCGCAGCAAAATGGTTCGTAAAATTCTGACAAAAACGGCAGGCCCACTTTGAGCCTGCCGTTTTTTATTTACGGATGTATAGCCGGCCGTCACGCACATAGGTGCAGGGCACACCGGTCATACCGATGGTCTTGGGGGAAATGTACTTTTCTGTCCAGCCCAGCACCGCCTCGCCGTCCACAACCGGCGCAAAAATGTAGAGCCGATAGTCGTTTTCGTCCTGCAGGCGGGTTTCAAAGCTTTCGCCCCATTTCAGGATGCGGCACGCCCCGGAGAAACGCTCATAGACCGCGTATTCCTCCGCTGCAAAGCCGGGAATATCCTCGCCACGGATAGTGGCTGTCACAGGTCTGAAGCCCTCGTCCAGATCCAGCACCGCCAAAATGCCGTGGCTGCCTGCCATATTCTGCACCTTCATGGCCTTGCCGCTGACGGTGGGATCCACCGTCACACAATCAGCCGTGGGCATACCGGGGCGGTCACAGCGGAGCACTCTGCCGTCAGCCATGGTCAGGGGCTCCAGCACCTCGCTCCGGCTGCGCTCCAGTTGGTCGCTGACATACACCGGGCCACCGCTGACGGCACGCATGAGGGCATTTTTCTCCGCCTGACCGTCATCCGTCCACCACATATCCCAATCGCACCAGTGAAATTGCCCCTGCCAAAGGGAATTGTAGGCGCATTGCAGCACATGCTTTGTAAACCAGGCCTTGTTTTCCGGCAGGAAATCATCGGAGCAGCGGCTCACCGCCGAGTATTTGCGGCTCCACACATTCTCCGGTGCCATGCCCATGCAATCGATCATGCGGCTGTCAAAATGTTCTTTTGCAGAGTCCTCCAAGCCGTCGTGAAACTGCCGGGCAAGCTGCCCGATGGGCGCCATGCCGGCATAGTGACGGCGGAAAACGCCCTGGTTGTCCACCTTCACAAAATCCGCGCCTGCCGCCTGCAAAGAGCCAAACAAATGGTCAAACCAGGCCCTTGCGTGGGGGTACTCCCAATTCGCCACCCACTGCCCCAGGTTGGACTTCACAAGATGGGACTTCAGCGCCTCATAGGTGGGTCCCTCCGCATCCAGGCCTGCCCAATAGCCCTTCACCGGGAACCACATACCCACCTGCAGGCCGTATTCCTTCATGCCCCGGATGCAATGGGCCAGGCCATTGGGAAACCGAATGGGGTCAGCGGTAAAGCTGTAGAGCCGGGAGCTGTGCATCAAGGCCACCATCTGGTCAAAATTATCGTAGGTCTTTCCGTAGAAGTCCCGGATCTCCGCCCACATATCATCGATGATGGCCCATTTCACGGGAATATCCTTTTCCCGGAATTCCCGGCATTTTTGCAGCAGGCCGTTTTCGTTCACCCGGATCTGCATACTGTCCCAGCTGCACCAGCCAAGATATTCCAGTATTTCCGGGTAGTGACGGCGCTCCCGAAGGGGCACCGGGCTCTTCAACAGCTCCAAAGCCACCGCCACACATTGGTGGATCAATGCCCCGGGTTCTTCGCCCACCGCATACACCAGCGCCAGGCCCTGGCAGGGCGTGTCGCTCCAGGTGGTCATACGGGCGGTCAGGTTCGCTTCCAGGGTGGTGCGGCACAGGTCATTCACCACCGGCACCACCGCACAAAACCGCCCGTCCCGCAACTCCAGCACCAAAAGAACGGTGTCGGCCGGGATATCCTTGAGGTCAGAACCAAACCAGGGCTGACACCAGGACTCCGTTTTGCGATACACCGCCAAAAAACGCAAAAACTCCGCCTGCGGCTGAAGCGAAAAAGTCAGCTCCTTTTCTCCCTCGGCAAACACCGCAGTCACATTTCCAAACACTTCCGCCCTTGCATTTTCCGGTATAAACATAGCCACCTCACAATCTGTACTGCTGCCGCCGCAGTACGTGCTCCTGATACTCTCTGTCCAACTCCACAAAATAGGCGCTCCAGCCCCAAATGCGCACCACCAGCTGGCGATAGCTGTCCGGGTCCTTCTGCGCCGCCCTAAGGGTCTCAGAATTGACGGTGTTCAGCTGCAGCTGATGGCCGCCCATCCGGATATACAGCTGCACCAGCTGTGCCACCTTTTGCACACTGTCCTCCGTACGGAAAACGGATTCCGCAAATTCCAGGGTAAGGGGGCCGCCGTTGATGGTACGGCTCAGATCCGGCTTCGTAAAAGACCGGATCACAGACAACAGACCGGGAACCCGGGCAAACAGGCTGGGAGAAAAATTTGTGCCAAAGGGCTCGCCCTTTCTGCGTCCGTCGGGGGATGCGCCCAATGCATCCGCATGCCACAGATAGTACATGGCAGAACCGGTGCCTGCCCGGTAGATGCCGCCCCGACAGTTCCGCTTTCCCGCCAAAGCATCCGCAAACAGCTCCAACAGCCGCTTCGCCAGCATATCGGGCAGCGGTGCATCGCAGCCCAGCTTCGGCGCTTCACACCGCAGGGTATGCAGCATTTCCGGCTGTCCTGCAAAATCCGCATCCACCGCCTCCACCAGCTGTTTTGCCGTAAAGCGCCCCTCTTCAAATACATATTTCCGGATCGCCGCCAGGCTGTCAGCAGCGGTGGCAATGCCGGTGCCGTGGATACCAAAATTCTCATATCTGACCTCGTCCAGCAACAGCGCCATAAACGGTGACGGCACAAACCACAGATCCTCGATGCTGCCACAAATGCGGTCGCAGGCGGTGCGGATCTCCCTCTCCACCGCACCCATGAACGCATCAAAGGTTTCGCACTCCGGCAGATCCCGGTGCAGACAGCGATCGATCACCTCGGGAAAGGACAGCGCGCCGATATTGGCCACATCCCGTCCCACCCCGGGAACGATGAATTCCCAGCAGGCGGCCACCACATAGTTTTCCGCATCCTCCGGCGCGTAGCCCAGCTTCACAAGGCCGGGGATCACCACATCGTCATTGCTGTATTGCGGAAACCCCAACCCCACCTTGGTCAGCTGCGTTCCCAAGGCATATACCTCCATGGGGGTATGGGCATCCACCCGCAGATTGATCTTGGGGTCGATCATCAAATTGTTTGCGCTGGCCTGCAGGCACAGCCTGGAGAGAAGATTGAACCGTCCCTGGCCACCCAGCACCAGGCTTTGACCGTTATCGCCCTGCTGAACGCCGGGGTACAGATCGCTGTCCTTATTGAAGCTGAGGAAAAAATCCTCCACCAGTGCAAGAGCATCCGCCTCGTCCAGCAAACCCGATGCCAGGTCTTTTTCCAAATAGGGCCACATATATTGGTCGAACCGGCCCACGGTGTTGTGATAATTCCCCTCCAACCACAGGGCATAATGGAGGATGCGAAAGCTTTGCAGCGCTTCATAAAAGCATTCTGCGCCGTAACGGGGCACGCGGGCCAGCACAGCTGCCAGCTCCTTTTTGCCCGCCGCTTCCGCCGCCTTACGATAGCGCTCCGTCAGGTTCAGCAGGGCATCGATCATCCGCTTGCCGTATCCATCAGCATCCTGCCGCACAGCTTCCAGGCCCGATGCGATGATGCGTCCATAGTTGGGGGATAAATTGGACAGATAGCCAAGCTCGTGGATAAAATGCCCCTTTCTGATCTGCGCCCATTCGGCCGGGATGAAGCAATCCGGCACGGTTTTGACCGTGCGCAGAAAACAGATCCTTTCACCGGGCAGCAGTGCGGGCTCCTCCAGAGAACACAGCAGCTCGAAGCGGCGGGTCATGCGCTCTTCGGGACAAAGGCCTTCTCCTGCGAAGCGCTCCGCCAAGCCTTCCAGACAGGTGTGCTCCCGCCGAAAGGCGTGGTGTTTTTTTGCCAGCAGGTATTCCTTCAGCTTTGATCCCATGGTGCATCCTCCCCTGTCCGTCTTTCCTTTATCATACCGGACATTTTATTGACTTTACAAGTTATTTTTTGTAGAATAGTAGACAGAAGTTATCCTTCGGAGGTGCAGCTATGGTCGTCCACCAACCCCATAATTCCCTGGGCAACTATTCCTACAACGCATTTTTCTACGACAACTGCGAATGGTTCTGCCACTTCCACAAAAACTACGAACTGATCTATGTTTTGGACGGTGCGGTGGAGCTGACTTTGGGAAGTCAGAAATTGCTTTTGCAGGAAGATACCTTTGCCCTTGTGCTGCCCAATCAGTTCCACGCCTATCATACCCCGGAACATTCCCGGGTCTGGATCGCCGTGTTTTCCGCGGACTTTGTGGGTGAATTTGCCAAGCTTACCGAGGGAAAGCAGGCTCTCGACCCACGCTTCCGGTGCCGCCAATCGATCAGAGACTATCTGCTGCAGGAGCTGATCACCGAAGAAAACCGGGACCTGCTGGCCATGAAATCCCTCTTGTATGCTGCCTGCGGCGAGTTCCTGCGGCAAGTATCCCTGACGGAGCTGGGGCAGGAACAGGACTTTGTGCTGCAGATCACCCGTCATATCTCTGCCCACTTCCGGGAAGAGCTGAGTTTTGCACAGCTGGCGGAGGATTTCGGATATGAGTACCATTATTTCTCCCGGCAGTTCCACCGCCATTTCGGTATGCATTTTAAGCAGTTTCTGAATATGTATCGGGTGGATCATGCCCGGGAACGGCTGCTTTACTCCCCCGACAGCATCACGGATATTGCCTACAGCGCCGGCTTTCAGACCGTACGCACCTTCAACCGGGTATTCATGGAGCATACCGGCATGACACCCTCCCGGTTTCGCAACACCAGCCCCCGTCTGCGGCAGCAAAAGCAAAACTCCGACGGCAGCTTCTACTACAGCGATTCCCCCAGCCTGACCTTGACATTTTAGAACAGGTGTTCTATAATTACAAGCATAGAAAGGAGGACTTCCCATGCCAAAATATTATGCCGCCATTGACCTGAAGTCCTTCTATGCTTCCGTGGAATGTGCGGAGCGGGATTTGGATCCCATGACCACCCATTTGGTGGTGGCCGATGCCAGCCGCACAGACAAGACCATCTGCCTGGCGGTCTCCCCTTCCCTGAAGGCGCTGGGTGTGCCGGGTCGTCCCCGGCTTTTTGAGGTGGTTCAAAAGGTAAAGGAGCTCAACGCCTTCCGCCGAGAAAAAGCCCCGGGAAAGAAATTTCTCGGGGCCACCTCCGATTCAAGCGAATTGGCGGTGTGCCCGGAGCTGGCCATCGATTACATCGTGGCCACTCCCCAAATGGCCCACTATATGGGCTTCAGCGCCAAGATCTACGAGACCTATCTCAAATATGTAGCCCCGGAGGATATCCATGTGTACTCCATCGATGAGGTGTTCATCGACCTAACCCCCTATCTGCGTGTGGCAAATATGACCCCTCGGCAGTTCGTCACCCGGATCATCCGGGATGTGTACGACACCACCGGCATCACCGCCACCTGCGGCATCGGCACCAATCTGTATCTGTGCAAGGTGGCCATGGATATCGTGGCAAAGAAGGCCGAAGCAGACGAGACCGGCATGCGCATCGCCGAGCTGGACGAAATGAGCTACCGCCGCCTGCTGTGGGAGCACGAACCCCTCACAGACTTCTGGCGTGTGGGTCGGGGCTACGAGCGCAGGCTCAAAAAGGTAGGGCTGCACACCATGGGCGACATTGCTCGCTGCTCCCTGGGCGG
>CAZWCO010000088.1:0-5887 GCA_964632665.1 uncultured Lachnospiraceae bacterium
CCATTTTGAATGTCCGGACATATATAATAAACCTCCATTTAATTTTACAATCCGCTACCAATAATATTATTATTTTTTATCAGTAGGCAAAAAATCATCAATTGCACTTTTAATTTTACCGAGGAAAGATTTTTTTCTTGCAGGAACTCTTCTTCTTTCAACACCTCTTGTACGTTCAGGTGCAGAAACACCTCTTGTATAAGCAGGTCTGGACTCGTATGAGGTTTCTCTTGTTCTGCTTATCTGGTTTTCCCACTTTTTATATATTTCTTCGCTTTTTTCTTCTACCTCTGCGGCACTGCCTGATGTAATGTTGGAATTAGGTCTTGAATAGCTTTTATTATTATTTGTAACAGACACATCAAACTCTGAAAATCCCCCTACTGTTCCAACCATCTTTTTGTCAATATCACGCTTTAGAGCTCTAAGCTCAGCAATAACATGATTATCCTTTTTGCCCATCATATAAAATCTGTATGAAATCGCAAAGCTGATAATTGCACTTACAATAACTGTGAACAGGAACCATAAAAACGCTCCGCCTTTTGTAAGGTATTTTTTGTTTTCAAGCTGCTGTGTATTGTTTTCTATATTAAGAGTAGGCTCGCCTGTTGCCTCTACAACTAACGCTTCCTCCTCTGAATCAAGTACAATCTTATTATCATCATCTTCTTTTTCTGACTTTGATGTAGCTGTACTTGTTGCTTTTGCAGTTGATGTTGCTTTAGCTGTTGCCTTTGATGTAGCTGTGCTTGTCGCCTTGGCAGTAGCTTTGGCTGTTGCCGTTGCGCTTGCTTTAGGCGAAGCTGTTTCCTTATCCTTTACAGTAATCTGGATTTCGCTGTCACTGCCGTCCTCTTTTACAGGAACAGCGAAAACAGTGTTTGCCATACACATAAAAGCTGCAAAGCCTACCAAAAAAATCTTTTGAAACCTTTTCATTTTAAAATACCTTCCTTTTGTTATTTATATTCTTAATATTGCGAAAGAACGGATATCTTCGCAGGTATGTTTTATACTCAAGAGCAACTCTTTCGTAGTTGACAGATATAAGCTCATTGTCACGACTGCGTTTATAGCCTATATAGAACCAATACCAAAAATCCTCATCCATCGTCTGCGGGTTAATCATCAGCTCATGATAAAGACCCGGTGTATCAAGTATTTCAAGAGCAAGCTTTGGAAATACGTAGTTGTAGCATGAAATTTGAGTTTCGCGAAGCTCCATAATCAAATCAGAAATCTTAAGTGCAAGTTTTTCCGAATTCACTTCGCTGTCACTACCCTGCCACTCATAAAAGGTGCTTAAAAGCCTTGCAATAAGAAGCGGGTTTTCTCTGCTGTTCATCTCGTTTATAACATCGTATTTTACATCTTTGTAGGTAGTACGCTGATATGGCGCATATCCGACAGCATTAAGAAGCTTCTTGATTTTTTGAATATCCTCTTCTGCCTCTTCCCTGCTTTTACGCTTTCTTTGAAGGAGTATTCCGTATTCTGACCATGGCGCTGTCTTATTTTCAAATATATACTTGCAGCATGCTTTCTTAAGATGTACGTCCTCAGTTGAAGCATCAAACATTGCAATAACCTCTGCCACGTCATTGTCAAGCCATATAGCAGGAGCTGTAAAGGTTACAGGCGCTGTGTCATTTATCATCACAGCCGCACATACGTAAAGGAATTTGCCAATGTACTCTTCGTTTCCACCAAAAAACTCTTTCCATGTATTGCTGTTTGTTGCAGCTTTCAAAAGAGAGAATACACGAAGCAAAAGAGCTCCGCTTTTTTCATCAAAAGAATCCGGCTCGTAGGTTTTTATAAATTCTTCCAGTCTTTCCCTTATTTTAACCGCACCGTCAGGCTCAAGGGTTTTTATTGCATTTTCTATGTTCCTGGGTTCGCCCCTGTAAATACATTCTACACCGTGAATAATCAGCTGATGAGTAATTTCATCCGCTATATTCCCAAACAAATCTATATGTTCAAACATAACATCAAGGACTTCGAACTTAACCTGTTTATATTCAGCCTTATTAATTCTCTCATAAAGAGTCTGCGCTCTTTGGACAAACAGATTTTCACCTACTTGCGCATACAGCTCACGAAGCCTGTCGCCTACTCCCTCTTCATTCAGGCGCTCATAGGAGTTAAGCCACAGCTGCAACTGTTTTCCACTTTTAATTGAAAACGTTTCATAGCTTTCATGAAGCTCGTCCATGGACATTTCAAAAAGCTTCATAGGCTTTACGCCATCTGTTTCTATCCTTTGGGTGTCTATATAAATACAGTTTGTTCTTGTTTCTATATCATCATCAGAAATATTGTTTTTTCCTGAAATTGTACCGTTAATAACAATCTTGCTTTGTCCCGATGACGGAAGAAAAATGTTATTTGTCGCAACTCCCAGATTTTCTGCAAGAGAATTCGGCAGAATACGTTTCAGACCAAGTACATACAGGTCGCTTTCTTCCTGGTTTCTGGCATTGATACATATGTGCGTTTTTCCTTCACCTGTCAAAACAGGCATTGCCTGTTCAAGAACAGATGACATCTGGATTTTATGATTATAAACAAAGTTATCTACCTTATCCTCTATTTCCTCAGCGTATTGAGCCTCGGAATACGAAGGAAGATATCTAACAAGTCGCGCTTCAAGCTCTTCTTCCGTAAGAAATTTACGGAACATGGGCGACTGATAAAACGTTTCAGGTCTGAATCCCCCGGGCACATCTTCAATAACAAACGCATGAGCAAAGAAGTTTCCTTCCTCTCCGCTCAGGTCATACCCCGAATAAACCACCTGAATTGCAACAAATTTGCCGCTGTCTGTTTTAAATGTACGGAACGTTTTTGGGAATTTATCCGGAACTTCGGGAGCAAAAGGAGTTTTTGAATACTGTACATCTGCATTTTTAGGAAGTCTGTATCCACAAAATCTGATTATCTCATTGATTTCTTCAGCTGTAAGTCCTTGAGAACATGAGTATACTCTGTATCCCGGCTGATTAACCAAATCAAGCTCAGGATCCGACAAGCTGCTCTTGACCGCTGTGTAAATCAGTTGATAAATTTTCATAAAACTATTATACCATTCCTTTCCGGCAAACAAAATTCATCTGCCAAAAGTTCTTATTACATCTATATGCAGTTTCATATGTTGTATTTTTTAAGGCGAAATAAGTGCATAAAAATACACACAATACACCATTATCTTATTATACAACAAATATATTGAAATTTCCATAGATTTTTCAAAAAATTTAAAGTTTTTTCAAATTGACTATCTTCATATATATATTTTTAAGCAATATACATAAAAAGGGGGATGTAAAAAAAGTCCAGATCGTTAAGTGGCAGTATCACTTAACAATTTAATAAGCTTGCAACAAAAAAATAGCTAATTATGTAGAAAACCGCAAAATTTTGCGGTTTTCTTTTAAATTATTTGCCACTTAACTATGAACAATCTTCGCCACTCGACGTACCAATGATATGAGGCGGTGTAAATTTTTACACCGCCTCATGGTTTATTGTTTGTTTTGCTGAAACTCCGCGCTATCCATAAGCTTAACATTTATATCAAGCATTTCCCCATCACGCATTATTTTAAATTTAAGATACTCGCCCGGCTTTTTGGTGTCGCGGATTTCATTAAGCTCAGCAGAGGTTTTTACAGACTTGTCTTCAACCTTGGAAATCATATCTCCCTCTTTAAGTCCTGCATCTTTAGCGCCTGTACCATCTGTAATACCGGAGATAAACAGTCCGTATCTTGTTTCCGCCACTGTTATACCTACAAGGGGACGTCCCTTTACATAGCCGCTTGACATTAGGTCATCTATTATTGGCTTAACCTCGGAAATTGCAATGGCAAAGCCAAGTCCCTCAACACCCGTTTGTGTAAGCTTGACAGAGTTAATACCCACAACCTCTCCGTATTTATTTATCAGTGCACCGCCCGAATTTCCGCTGTTTATTGCAGCGTCTGTCTGGAGAAGATTGTAAGTTCTGTTATCTATTGTCATTGTTCTATTGACAGCACTTATAACACCGGCAGTTACACTTCCTGCAAATTCCTGTCCCAACGGGTTTCCAATTGCAACCGCAAGCTCGCCTACCTCAACGGCAGATGAGTCGCCAAGGGTTGCACTTGTAAGCTCTTTATCCGTTTCAACCTTTAAGACAGCTATATCTGTTTTTTCATCCTCGCCTACAAGCTTTGCCGCAAGCTCCTCACCGGAATTTAGAATTACACTGATTTCTGTTGCACCGCTAATAACATGCTGGTTTGTCACAACATATCCACTTGTTGTTATGATTATACCCGAACCGCTACCTTGCTCAACAAGGTCACTTTCGCCCGAGGCTGAATTATCATAGTAATAATACCTTCCGCTGAACGGGTCATACATTTTTTGTGGCTGAACCTTCGCCTTGTTTACTACGCCTACAACACTTGGTCCAACTTTTTTTGCAATTTCAGTAACGTCAAGAACCTGTCTTTCATCATCCTCTTTATTTGTAAGCTGTGTAAGACCCGAACCGTCTTTGTTTCCGTGTGTAATCGACCAGTTAACTGTATCATTTCCGCTGTTTCTGTTTAGTATATACATACTGCCGCCAACAAGTCCGCCTGTAAATATACTTGCAACAAGAGCAGAGCTAAGACATGCAAGCCATAGCTTAGACGTCTTGCGTTTTTTTGCTTTAACTTCATATAATACCATATCAGTTGTTTCGGTATAAGGATATTTTTTCATATTTGTCCCTCCAATTTCTTTGGAAATTTATCTTTACTCATATAATACAACAGGTTTTTTAAATGGATATGAACAAAGCGTAAACAACTTCTTTTATATTTGTAAACAATTTTTTAATTCACAAGCTCCAGAATATATTTTTTGAAGCAATCGCCGCGCTCTTCAAAGTTTTTGAAAAAGCCATAGCTTGCTGCTGCAGGCGAAAGAATACATGCCTCACCGGTTTTTGTTACCTCTACACATTTTTTTGCAGCTGATTTTAAGTTGTCTACAAGATAAAGATTATATTTATATACGTCTTTTAATTTCTCATAGATGATTTTTCCTGTATCAGGCAAAAGGACAACATTTTTTACAGGATTTTCAATCAAAAATTCTATAAGAGTGTTAAGGTCAATATTCCTGTCCATGCCGCCAAGAACGATTGTCCCTACATTTTTCACACTTGTAAGGGCTTTGATAGCAGTTTCAGGAATGGTAGAAATTGAATCATCAAAATATCTCACACCCTTATGCTCCAAAAACTTCTCAAGCCTGTGAGGGAGCGGATTATAGCTTTTAAGCGCTTCAAAAAAGCCTTCCCTTTCAACCCCCTGCTTCTTACAGACAGCATAAGCTACTGCAATGTTATACATGTTGTGTACGCCGAATATATTGCAATCTACATTTTCTGCAATAACAGTTCCTTTTTCATATATAGCGTCCTCTGTAACAAAGAAATCTGCTTCCTTATTTGTCATAGAAACCGCTACACTATCTCCCACAAATGCTTCGGGCATAAATTCCATGCTGCATACAAGAAAATCATTTTCTGTCATGTTGCGGTACATATTTTCTTTTGCATGTCTGTACCGTTCAAATGTTCCGTAATGATCAAGGTGCTCAGGATAAATGTTAAGAAGAACGCCTGTATGAGGTGACTTTCTTGCAAACTCGAGCTGATGGCAGGAAAGCTCGTAAACAAGCAGATTATCTTTTCCTATATTTTCTGACGCTTCAAACGCAGGGATACCAATATTCCCCATAAGGACAGGTTTTTTGTCACATTCCTTTAGCACATGATATATAAGGGAAGTAGTCGTACTCTTGCCCTTTGTACCTGTTATGCCAATCATTCTTTCCTT
>CAZWCO010000089.1:0-5880 GCA_964632665.1 uncultured Lachnospiraceae bacterium
ATCCGGAGTTCTTGCTCTTCCGGGATAGTTTCCTGTTGTTTGTATTCCGCCTGTCAAAGGTCCGTCTGTATCAAAACCTTTAACGTCATCACCCTGCCAACAATGGAGTGACACAGGAATATTTTTTAATTTTTCAATAGCCAAATCGGCATCTACACCAATTTTTGCATAAATTTCTTTTGCTGATTCATATCTATTCATTTCCGCACCTCTTATTTAGGTTGTTTACCAATATATGCAAGTATTCCACCGTCAACATATAGAACATGACCGTTTACAAAGTTTGACGCATCGCTTGCAAGGAATACCGCAGGTCCAACCAAATCTTCCGTTGTTCCCCACCTTGCCTGTGGAGTCTTTGCGATTATGAACTGGTCAAATGGATGACGCGAGCCGTCAGGCTGCTTTTCTCTGAGCGGTGCAGTTTGCGGTGTTGCTATGTAGCCGGGGCCTATACCGTTACATTGGATATTAAACTCACCGTATTCTGAACAAATATTCTTTGTAAGCATTTTAAGACCGCCCTTTGCAGCCGCATATGCAGAAACAGTTTCACGACCAAGCTCTGACATCATTGAACAGATGTTTATAATTTTGCCGTGGCCATTCTTAATCATTGACGGAATAACTGCCTTTGACACAATAAATGGTGCATTAAGGTCAACATCAATAACCTTTCTGAAATCTTCTGCACTCATTTCGTGCATTGGTATTCTCTTAATAATACCTGCGTTATTAACAAGAATATCAACAACGCCAACTTCTTTTTCAATAGTTGCTAGAAGCTCGTTTACAGCCTGTTCATCTGTTACATCACAGACATAGCCTTTTGCGTCAATTCCGTCATTTTTATAAGCTTCTATTCCCTTGTTTACAAGGTCCTGGTTTATGTCGTTAAACACTATTGTAGCACCTGCATCTGCAAAGCCTTTTGCAATTGCATAGCCAATTCCATATGATGCACCTGTTACAAGTGCCACTTTTCCTTTTAAACTAAACATTGTTTTTCTCCTTATCTCAAATCTCTTGTTTCTATAAAGTCCATATCAGTAAATTCCTGATTTTCTCCGCACATTGCCCAGATAAATGAGTAGTTTTTAGTTCCTACACCTGAATGGATTGACCAGCTTGGCGATATAACTGCTTCTTCATTGTGCATGATAATATGACGTGTTTCATTTGGCTCGCCCATCATGTGGAATACTGCGTCATTTTCGTCCATGTCAAGATACATATAAACTTCCATTCTTCTGTCGTGAGTGTGAGATGGCATAGTATTCCAGTTTGAGCCGGGTTCAAGCTGTGTAAGTCCCATGGCAAGTTGACATGACTTCATTACTTCCGGATGTATGTACTGATTAATCACACGCTTGTTACAGTCCTCCACACTTCCGCAAGGAACTTTTTTTGCCTTTGTAATATCAATCTTCACAATTGGATATTCCTTATGTGCAGGACATGATGAAACGTAGAACTTTGGTGGATTTTCAGCATCCACGCACTTAAAGCTGATTTCCTTGTTTCCCATACCTATGTACATTCCGTCTCTCGGATTCATTTCGTATTCAACGCCGTCAACAGTAATAATACCCTTGCCGCCTACATTAATACAGCCCATTTCACGTCTTTCAAGGAAATAGTCACTTGCAAGCTCCTTTCCGCCTTCAAGCTTTAACTCCTGAACAACAGGCATAATACCTGCTGTGATAATTCTGTCGATATGGCTATATACCATTCTTATATTATCCTTTGTAAAGAGCTTTGAAATATGAAACTCTTCACGAAGTCTGTCGGTTGTGTAGTGTTTTACATCCTTTGGATTAGATGCACTTCTGATTTCCATTTTTGATAAGTCCTCCTTAATATATTTTCCATACACTTCTATTTGCGAAAGTGCCGCCCACGAGAACGGGTATTCCGCCTGCTTAAAATTAGTGAGATGAATAACCCTTGTAGTTTTTACCTCATCTAATATTAATGCCTGTCCTTCACTGCTCTTTTTAAATTCAGCAGTACTTACTGTTCCATCCGAAAACTCAACATCTATACTCTTCCAATATGTGTCATGAGGAAAATCTGCACGCAGATAAAATACAAGTTTTCCGACTTCAACCTCCCTGCCAAAATCTATGTAATATTCAAGGTCCTCCCTTGCGCCGCCTGCCCATGAGTGATACGGATATTCACCGTGACCCTCGTTTTCAGTTACACCGTCTATTGCATTTCTTTCATAAAAGCAGACCGCCTCACGTGTTACAAGGTTTGCATAGCTATGGGGGTAATACCTTTTCTGACCTCTTATGTCATAAGGATTTAATGCAATATTTCTGTACTCGTAAGCTTTTTCATCTGCTTCTTCCACATATATTTTGTGCTTATTACCACTGAAAGCTGTGCTGTCATAGCCAGCCATCAAATCTCCAAAGGGAATTTCAAACTCAAAGCTTCCGTTTGGCAAATATACAATGCTTTCTTTTAGGGTTTCATCAAGCTTAACCAAGATAAACTCACACATTTGAGCCTTTACAACAATCTTGTCGCCCTCACTGAACTGTTTGTTATATTCAGCGCAAATACTACTGCCCTTTTCCTCAAAAAGCACATCGCCTCTTTTATCAACTATACTTAGTTCAATCATTTTTAGCCTTTCTTTTATGGGAATACAAAGTAATTTATTTTTAAATTTTGACACTTTTATTTTAACATACAGTTTTATGAAACACAAGGGACAATTTCTATGATTAATAGTCAAAAAATAAACTTTATGCTCCTTTAATAAAAAAGAAAAGGGGATGTTTTAATTTAAACATCCTCTTAAATCAGCCTCCATGGTAACATGAACAACTCCCTCTTCCAAGAACTCATCGGAAACAATATGAAACCCCATTTTTTCATAGAAGCCGACTGCTTGTTTCTGGGCATGAATTTTTACCTTGTTGCATGAAAAGTGTTTTTTTATTTCTTTCATACTCCTGTTCATAAGCTCCCGACCAATACCGTTTTTATGAACAAGTGTCAAAACTCTGCCAACGGTCACAACACCGGGACTTGAGGAAAAAGCTCTCAAATACGCAGTTACTCTTTTGCCATCAGTAAAAAAGCAATGAAGGCTGTCATAATCTACATCGTCCAAATCCTGACATATAATTTTTTGTTCAAGTAAAAATATTTCTGTTCTTGATTTTATAATTTCATACAACTCACCGGCAGAAAGCTCCGAAAAATGTTTTGAAACAAATTGCATATATAAACCTCTATTCTTTGTCTTTTTTTAATTATATCAAAACAGATATAAATGTCAACAATATAGATTATAATTTAGTAATTTTGTTGTTTATTTTCAAAAACATACGAATAAAATAAAGAAAAAGTAAAAAAAACGGAAAAAAAACCAAAAAAAGACTTGATTTTTTCTGTACTTTGATGTATAATGTTTATAGTAAATTTTTTATTGTATGAAAATATAACAGCTTAGGAGGAATATAAATGTTAGTTAATATGAACGAGGTATTAAGACCTGCAAAGCAAAACAAGTATGCCGTCGGTCTTTTTAACGCAGTTAACCTTGAGCTTGCACGCGGAATTATCAACGCAGCAGAAAGCACACGCTCACCTGTTATTATGGGTACTGCGGAGGTTTTACTCCCCTACGGTCCTTTGGAAGAAGTATCCTATTACTTAATCCCAATGGCAAAGAAGGCGTCCGTTCCTGTTGTTGTACATCTTGACCACGGACTTAGCTATGATACATGTATAGCGGCTTTAAAGCTCGGATTTAGTTCAATCATGTATGACTGCTCAACCGATACATATGAAGAAAACGTACGAAAGGTTAAGGAAATGGCTGATATTGCACACTCATACGGTGCAACAATCGAGGGTGAGCTTGGTCACGTTGGCGACAACGAAGGCTCTGCCGAAGGCAGCGACCATCTTGATGACCCTTCAAAATTCTTCACAGACCCAAAGCTTGCAAAGGATTTTGTTGACAAAACAGGCGTTGATGCTCTTGCAATTGCAGTAGGAAACGCACACGGCGCATATAAGCTCCCACCAAAACTTGATTTTGAGAGAATTCGTACTATTGCAAAAACTGTTGATGTTCCTCTTGTACTTCACGGAGGCTCAGGTCTTACCGATAACGACTTCCGCCAGGCAATTCAGGAAGGTATCAGCAAAGTAAATATCTTTACTGATATTAACGTTGCAGCAGTAGAAGCAGAATTTAAAAAGTTCCAAAGCATGGACAAAGGTCTTATCGACCTTATCCCTGCAGCTGTTGAAGCTGTTAAACAGGAAAGCATGAAAAAAATGAAACTGTTTAGTAGTGATGGAAAAGCAGGAGAAGCTACTTCTTCAGGACTTGGTAATGCTGACATTGAAGCTATTACAAAATTAGTTTGTGCTGAAGTTGCAAAATATCTTAAAAACTAAAATACATAATAAAGGCTCCCTTTTAATTAAGGCGAGCCTTTTAAAATACAATATATATACAAAATATTGATAAAATCTATTGACAAAACACAAAATATTATGTATATTAGTAATAGAATTTGTATTTTTTTATCAAAAGAAAAATGGAGGGTTTAAAAAATGAATTTGATTTACGGAGTAAATGACAGGCCAAAATTCGGACAGCTTATTATATTTGCAGTCCAACAGCTTTTGGCAATCATGACAGCAACCTTAGTTGTGCCTGTTATTATTAACAGTACTTGCGGAACAACAATGAGCTCTGCAGCAGCTCTTATGGGTGCCGGACTTGGAACACTTGTTTATGTTGCATTTACACAAAAGAAGTGTCCTGTTTTTCTTGGCTCATCTTTTGCATTTATCGGCTCAATGATTGCAGCCTTTGCAGGCGGCGTTTCTATGTCACTTGGATTTTTGGGGCTTATAATCGGTGCATTTTTTGCAGGTCTTGTATATGTTGTAATTGCAATAATTGTAAAGTTTGCAGGCGTTAACTGGATAAACAAAATTATGCCTGTTGCAGTTATTGGTCCAACTGTTGCAATTATAGGTCTGAGTTTAGCCGGAAACGCAATCGCTGACATTTCCAAGGGCAGTATCCCTGATGTTGCCACTTCCCCGCTTGTAACTGTTCTTTGCGGCGTTGTTACACTTTTAATTACTGTTATATGTTCAACATACGGTAAAAAGGCGTTAAAGCTTATTCCATTTATCATGGGTATCCTTGGCGGATATGCGCTTTGCGGAATATTTACAATTATAGGCTATGCAGCCGACATTGACGCAATTAAAATACTAAATGTTGCACCTTTTGTGGCACTTGTTGAAAACGGAGTAAACATTAATACTTTCCTTTCAGTTCCGGACTTTACTTTCCTGACAGCTATCAAAGGAATAGGCGAGCTTAACGGAGCATATATAAGCACAATTGCTGTTGCGTATATTCCTGTTGCATTCGTTGTTTTTGCAGAGCATATTGCTGACCACAAAAACCTTTCTACAATTATAGATACAGACCTTCTTGAAAACCCCGGTCTTCACAGAACACTTCTTGGCGATGGTGTAGGCTCTATGGTTGGTGCATTCTTTGGCGGATGCCCGAACACAACCTACGGCGAGTCTGTTGGATGTGTCGCAATAACAAGAAATGCGTCTGTAACAACTATTATAACCGCAGCAGTTTTAGCTGTACTGATTTCATTTATTTCACCGTTTATCGCATTTGTTAATTCTATCCCCTCCTGTGTAATGGGCGGTGTTTGTATGGCATTATACGGCTTCATAGCTGTATCAGGTCTTAAGATGATACAAAAGGTTGACTTAAACCAAAACAAGAACCTGTTTGTTGTATCTGTTATTCTCATTGCAGGCATCGGCGGTCTTACACTAAACTTTGGTAAAATTACA
>CAZWCO010000090.1:0-5860 GCA_964632665.1 uncultured Lachnospiraceae bacterium
ACCTTGCCAAGGTGAACGTCGCGAGTTCGAATCTCGTCTTCCGCTCCAGAAAAAAGCACTTCGTAAGAAGTGCTTTTTTCAATTAAATCCGTCTATAAAGACGGATTTAATTTCATCTGAACAAAGTGAAGATTTCATCCAAACTATGTTTGGATTTCATCGCCGGCTTTGCCGGCGATTTCATAATTTAAAAGTATTTCCTCAAAACATCAGGTATCTTATCCTCATCATAAGAGCATGACACTTCAAAGGTTTTACCTGTTTTTAATCTGTATGCAATTTTTATGTTTTTGCATGTTTCATAGTTTGTATATTTTTTTCCATCTATCATACTGTCATATACTGCGTATATGCCGGCAATCTCCTCCGGATTGATGGTATTTGTAATCTTTTGTTCTTTCTCTGATAGTACTTTTGATGAGTAATACGCTTCTCCGTCCCATGTTGCAATGGTAGCACCTTCTATTTCCTCAGCTGTGGGGATGTGGTATCCCATTTCTTCCAAAACTTTTTTTGTATTTTTATATGCTGAACTAATAGCGTAGTATTCATACCGTTCATGATTGTCTACACTCACAGGCTCTTCATATATCCTGTTTGTCTTAAATACAACCTCAACTGATGTTGAAGCGTAGTTATCAAGCATAAACTCCTCATACTTAAGATTTTCAATATCCTTTATTATTGCATCTGTAAAACGAGAAAGATAAGTGTTGTCAGGATATAAAACAAGGCTTTCATTATTATTTACACGCCTATCTCGAATTAAAATTCGCATATACTCTTTTTTGCTTCCATCGGCAAGCTTGTATAAAGTACCCTTCATTTGTTCGGTTTCATATACAGGCTTAAGAATTTGAGCATCTAAAGTGGTGTTTATCCGGTAAACGCGTCTTAATTTTTTACCGTTTTTGAGAGTATATTCTATGGGCAGAGTGGTGTAGTTGTCAAAGCTTCTTGCTTTTCGGTTATCAACAAGATATTTGTGTAGTACACGCACGTTATTTATATCCTCGGTGTCCCTGAAATATAAATCCTTTTTCCCTTCATCATAATAGCGTATTTTTCTTCCGTCTACATTAACAGTCTGCTCCTCGTGTGACATAAGGAGCACACATTCTACTTCATCCGTATCAGGAATACGGCGTTCATACCCTGTCAGGTCAAAGTAGAAGATTGCACAAAATATAAGTCCTACCAGAATATATATTCCTAAAGGCTTAAAAACACCCTTAAGACTAAGACTTTTTCTTGATACCATCCATGCAATTACAGTTCCAAGGCAGCCAAGAGGCAGTAAATATAAAATTCCGTCTTTTTCAAGAATTCCAATAAAATATATATAACTTATTATACTTGCAAATATTGAAATAATTCCAATAAATACCGGCACAAGCCATTTAAACGCTATTACCTCACCATGAGCTTCAAGCTTTCTTTTTGAATAAAGCCTGAATGCACCAAATGTAAGTAATACTATAAGGAGCGGATAAACAAAAACATAAGGAACTGTAAGCAAGGATTTTTCAGCTATATAAATAAAATTAAGTACATTTTCTATGTTGCTTGACACATACCCAAACACTTCCATATCAAGAAATTCCGAGAAGGAAAATATGATAACACCGGGAAGAATAATAAAGCCTACTGTAAACACAAGACTTCCTATGGGGTTTCCTGTCATCATATTAACAGCTGTCGTAAGGGAAATTATCATAAGAGAATACAAAACTCCCCTTACAATCCATTTAAGGATATCCATAAATGTATAGAATTCATAAAACCCGTTATTGTTTAAAAGGGCAAGCATAATGATACCGTTAATTATAATAGGCGTAACTACTAATACAACCGCCGAAATAAGCTTTGTAGAAAGTAGCGTTTTTCTTGTAACCGGTATACTGTGATGTCCGGAAACTGACGAGGAAAAGTGCATATATGAAAGCAGTACAACTGTTATACTAAGTGCAAATATGATTAACAGCAAAAAGCTTCCATTCATCCAGCGGGGCGCATAATTTCCGTAAGAATAATATTCCATGTACTGATTATTTGTACATTTTTCGTAAATAGGTATAACAACTATACCAATTAAAACAAGTATCTCTAGAAATCCAAGCCACCAATAGCGCTTCATATCTGTCTTAAATATGCTTTTATTAAAGAATGATGCTTTCAAACTCATATCCCATACCTCCTAACTCATAAATAAATACTTCCTCTAGTGTAAGGGGCAGAAGGTCATATATAACAGGATTAAATTTACTTATTGTTTCTTTAACCCCGCTGCTGTCTCCCCTTGCAATTATCATATAGACTCTTCCTACTTTTTCTTCATGCAAAATTTCAACACTCTGTCTTAATTCTGCCGGAAGCTCATTTTCAAATGCAACCTGTATTTTATGAATATTTCCTTTTACATCATCAAGCTCTTTTTCAAGAACAACCTGTCCCTTGTGCATTATACCCACATGGTCACACACATCCTCCAGCTCACGAAGATTATGACTTGAAACAAGGACAGTAACCTCCCTCTCTGCCACGTCCTGCAATATAATCTTCCATACATTTTTGCGCATTACAGGGTCAAGACCGTCAACAGGTTCATCTAAAATCATAACATCAGGGCACATGCAAACACCAAGCCAGAATGCAACCTGCTTTTGCATACCCTTTGAAAGACGCCTTACCTTTCTTTTTGTATCTATTTTAAATACTTCTTTAAGACTGTTAAATCTGTCCCAGCTCCAGCCTTTATAAATTCCCGAATAGAACTTTGCCATATCGTAAATTGAATATGTAGGAAAGAAATACAAATCATCTCCTATATATACAGTTCTTTCCTTAACAGCGGGATTTTCATATACAGGCACTCCGTCAATCAGAAGTGTACCATTATCCGGTGTATATATTCCCATAAGATTTTTAATAAGCGTGGTCTTACCGGCGCCGTTAGGACCCACAAGACCATATACAGAGCCTTTTTTTACATTTATTGATAAGTTATCTAGTGCTTTAAAGCCGTTAAAGGTTTTTGTAACATTTTCTGCTTTTATCATCTGACATCCTCCTTATATATTTTATTTATCATTTCTTCAAGCTTCTCTTTTGAAACTCCTAAAAAACGAAGCTCACGAACAATTCCGTCCATAGTGTCCATCAGCTCATCCGTCTTAGGATTTTCTTCCGTCTCCGTCCTTGGCGCTATAAAGCTTCCCTTTGATTGTAAGGAATATATATACCCCTCACTTTCCAGCTCCTTATATGCTTTTTGTATTGTATTTGGATTTATAGCAAGGCTGGATGCAAGCTCACGGACAGACGGAATATGCTCATTTTCCGATAACGCTCCGCTTATAATAAGTTCCTTGACCTTATCCCTTATCTGCTCATATAAAGGTCTGTGGTCTCCAAAATCAAGCTGTATCATGGTATCCCTCCTAACTGTATTAACTGTATTAACTGTATTAACTGTATTAATACATATAATACACTATAAATATAGTCTTGTCAATAGTTTTTTGCAAAAATTTAATTATCCGCAAAGAAAGTTTATGGGATGCAGAAAAATAGTGCAGAATGGACGTAAAAAAAGAAATCTGCAATTTACAATTTACAGATTTCTACATTAATTTGTATTTTCAAGCTGTTGAACGGTCTGTGCATTTTTATGCATCCCCAGCTTTTAAAATATGCGCTGTATTATCCCAAATGCCAGCAGACTCATAACAAGTCCTGCTGCCATTACTCCAAGTGCAATGGGAATAAATGCCTTTTTACCCTTCATACCAAGGAGTACAGCCAAAAGCGCTCCTGTCCACGCACCTGTTCCGGGAAGGGGTATAGCAACAAATAGAAACAGACCAAAGTATCCATACTTATCTATCTGCTCTCTTTTGGAAAGGGCTCTTTTTTCAATCCAGTTTGCAAGCTTTGAAAAAGCTTTTGTGGTTTTCATCCATTCCAGAATTTTTTTTATGAATATCAGTATAAAAGGTATGGGAAGAAGATTTCCAAGAACCGCAACTATATACGTTTCAAGAAAAGCAACATCCATAAATCCGGCAGCAAGTATACTTCCTCTCAGCTCCAGAATGGGTATCATGGAAACAATAAATACTATAAGCTGTGACGGAATTGTTCCGCCGAATATATCAACGATATATTGTACTATGGACTCCATACTATTTCCCTCTCATAAAAGAATTAAAGAATTATCTTTGTAAAGCGTGGGTATGCTTCTTCCCATGCGTCATGGTCAGTAACATCATACTTAACCACATCAAAGGAATCTGCAATTATTCGTCTTGCTTCCCATATATCTGAAATTTCACCATTTGCAATAAGCTGAACTGCAACGTTACCTGCAGCAGTAGCTTCGATTGGTCCTGCAATAACAGGAACGTTTGCGGCATTGGCTGTCATCTGGCAAAGGAATGAATCCTTTGTGCCGCCGCCAACCATATGAATTACCTTAAAGTCCTTGTTGCAGCATTCCTTAAGCTGAAGGAATGTGTACTTATACTTCATTGCAAGACTTTCATATATACATCTTATAACTGCACCGTCACTCTCAGGAACTGTCTGACCTGTCTTTGCACAGAAGTCCTTGATTTTTTGCGGCATGTTACCGGGTGTTACAAATTCAGGTGCATCAGGGTCAATAAAGGATACGAACGGCTTTTCTGCACGTGCAAGATTTTCCATATCTGCATATGAATAGTTTTTGCCCTCACGTTTGAACTGACGTCTTGTTTCCTGAATAAGCCAAAGACCAATAATGTTCTTTAAAAATCTTGTAGTATTATTATAACCTGTTTCGTTTGTTAAATTATATTTTGCAGAAAGGTCAGATATTACAGGCTTTTCAAGCTCTGTACCAAAAAGTGACCATGTTCCGCATGAAATAAATACAAAGTCCTTTTCTGTTGTAGGAACTGCTACAACAGCACTCGCTGTGTCATGCTCACATACTGCAACAACATTCTTTGGCTCTATACCAATTTCGTCACAAATTTCTTTCTTGAGCGGAGCAAGAACTGTGCCGCTTGGTATAATTTCAGGGAACCATTCCCGCTTAAGACCAAGCTTATCCATAAGTGAGTATTCCCATTCCTTTGTATAAGGATTCATAAGCTGTGTTGTTGACGCAATTGAACACTCTGCAGCCATCTTACCTGTAAGGAAATAATTGAAAAGGTCAGGAATAAGAATCACCTTGTCCACAAGCTCTAAAAGCTCAGGCTTTTGCTTTTTAAAAGCATATAGCTGGAAAATTGTATTATATTCAGCTATTTGTCCACCGGTGAGGTCATAAAGCTCTTTATTGGTTATTACTTCCTCTTCCATTTTCTTTGTAATGCCTACTGTTCTTTCGTCACGGTAGTTATATACGTTTCCTACCAAATCCTCTGCCTTTGAAAGAAGTCCGTAGTCAACACCCCATGTGTCGATACCTATACTATCAAAATCAGTTATATTCTTTGCCTTTGTAATGCCCTGCTTTATTTCAAAGAAAAGTCTTAAAATATCCCAATAAAAGCTTTTACCCAAAAGCACAGGGTCATTGTCAAATCTATGTACTTCTTCAAGCTCAATTTTCCCATTTTCGAACGTACCCATAATTGCTCTTCCGCTTGAAGCACCAAAGTCAAACGCCAATACCTTCATTAAATCTAACTCCTTTCAAAAGCCGCTTTATTCAGGCTTAACTACACCCTTTTTAAGAATAACATTTGCGTAAATAGCGGTTTCACCTGTCTGTACTACTGCATATGCTTTCTTTGCTCTTTCGTAGTATGCAAGCTTTAAGGTAATGACCGCATCTATGGCACTGGAAGAGGATGTTGTCACGCTTGGC
>CAZWCO010000091.1:0-5854 GCA_964632665.1 uncultured Lachnospiraceae bacterium
AATTCTTGACAGCGGTGGCTACTGGTCACTTGAGTGCTGGGGCGGCGCAACCTTTGACGCTTGTATGAGATTTTTGAACGAGGACCCATGGGAAAGACTGAGAGCTCTTAAAAAGGCAATGCCAAACACAAAGCTCCAGATGCTTTTCAGAGGTCAGAACATTCTTGGGTACAAGCACTATGCAGATGACGTAGTTGAGCAGTTTTGTAAGAAATCAATTGAGAACGGTATTGACGTTGTAAGAGTATTTGACGCTCTTAACGATACAAGAAACCTTGAGGCAGCAATTAAGTTTGTAAAAGAGTATGGCGGAATGTGCGAGCCTGCACTTTCATACACCGTGAGCCCTGTTCATGATATTGACTACTTTGTAAGACTTGCTTGCCAGCTTGAAAAAATGGGTGCAGATACAATTTGTATCAAGGATATGGCAAACCTTCTTCTTCCTTACGATGCGTACAAGCTTGTTAAAAAGCTTAAGGAAAATGTAAGCGTTCCTATCCACCTTCACACACACAACACAGCCGGTACAGGCGATATGACAAACCTTATGGCTGCCGAGGCAGGTGTTGATATTGTAGACTGTGCTCTTTCACCACTTGCAAACGGAACAGCTAACCCCTCAACAGAAGCAATGGTTGCTACAATGGCAGGCACAGAAAGAGATACAGGACTTGACCTTAAAAAGCTAAGTGATGCTGCCAGCCATTTCAGAGGCATTGCAGAAAAGATGAAAGCAGAGGGAACACTTGACCCGAAGGTTTTAAATGTTGACCCGAATGCCCTGTTGTATCAGGTTCCGGGCGGAATGCTCTCAAACCTTATTTCACAGCTTAAACAGGCAAATGCAGAGGATAAGTACTACGAGGTACTTGAGGAAGTGCCAAGAGTAAGAAAAGACTTTGGTTATCCTCCGCTTGTAACACCTACAAGCCAGATAGTAGGAACACAAGCAGTTCTTAACGTGCTTATGGGCAGATATAAGATGATTTCAAAGGAATCAAAGGGCATGCTCCGTGGCGAATACGGACAGCTCCCCGGCGAAGTTAATGAGGAAGTAAGAAAGCTTGCAATCGGTGACGATGAGGTTATTACCTGCCGTCCTGCAGACCTTATAGAGCCGGAGCTTCCAAAGTACACAGAAGAAACAAAGGATATTGCAAAATCGGAAGAGGACGTATTAAGCTATGCGCTTTTCCCACAGGTTGCAGAAAAGTTCTTCAAGGTACGTGACGGAAAAGAAGAGGCTCCAAAAGCTGACGGAATAAAGACTATATACGTACAAGACTTATCATAAAAATAAGGTGGTGGCAAAGCCACCACCTTAATTCTTTCGGGGGATTAATATGAAAAATCTATTAAAAACTCACAGAACACTTGTTTTATATGTAATTTTTGGAGCTCTTACAACAGCTGTGAACATGATATGCTTTTTCCTTTTTAAAAATGTATTTCATGTTTCCACAGGCTTATCAAATGTGACAGCTTGGTTTTTGTCAGTGTTATTCGCTTTTGTTACAAACAAGTATATTGTGTTTAATGATAAAAGCAAAGGAAAAGTAAAGCAGCTTGCAGAGTTCTTTGGAGCAAGAATTTTCTCCGGAGCCCTTGACACAGTTATAATAGTAATTTTTATAGATTATCTTTTGTTTCCGGAGCTTTTGATTAAGCTACTTTCTAATATACTTGTTATTATAATAAACTATATAGCAAGTAGGTATATATTTAAAAGATAAAATAAAACAAGCAAAAAGGGTGTTGCCATGCAACACCCTTTATATTTGTTATTTTACTCAGCCACAAACGGAAGTAAAGCAATAATTCTTGCTCTCTTAATTGCAGCTGTCAATTGTCTTTGATGCTTAGCGCAGTTACCGCTGATACGTCTTGGAACAATCTTTCCTTTTTCGGAAATATATCTTCTAAGCTTAGCAGTATCCTTGTAATCAATTGACTCTACTTTATCAACACAGAACATACATACCTTTTTCTTGGTACGTCTTGCTCTTTGTGGTCTTTCAGCCATTTTTTCAGCCATGGAAACTTCCTCCTTATCATTAATTTAGAACGGCAAATCGTCATCTGTGTCATCCACAGTGCCAAATCCACCCTGGTCAAACTGAGGAACATCATTAAAGTCAGGAACCTGCGGAGCCTGTCCGCCGCCAAAACCTGTATTTCCTTCAGCCTTTGAACCTGTGAAATATGCTTCGTCTACAACAACTTCTGTTGCTGTGCGCTCGTTACCGTCTTTATCGGTGTATCTTCTTGTCTGGATACTACCAACAACTGCTATCATGCTTCCTTTCTGGAACCACTTGCTGATAAATTCAGCAGTCTGTCTCCATGCAGTACAGTTTATAAAATCTGTCTGGTCTTTCTGGAAACGTCTTGTGATTGCAATTGAAAAAGATACAACGGGAACGCCGCTTTGAGTCTGGCGCATTTCAGGATCACGGGTAAGTCTACCCATCAGAATTGCTTTGTTCATTTTCAGTACCTCCCCATCAAACGAAGATTATTCTTCGTCCTTGCGAATGATAATTGTTCTGAGTATACCGTCAGTAATTCTGTACTGTCTGTCAAGCTCCTTCGGGAACTCGCTGTCAGCCTTGAAGTTTACGAGAACATAATAGCCTTCTGTTCTGTCCTTTATCTCGTATGCAAGTCTTCTCTTACCCCACTCGTCAACAGACTCTACTGTGCCGTTTGAAGAAATAAGGTTTGTGAACTTTTCCTGCAAAGCCTTGATTGCGTCTTCTTCCAAAGCTGCATCAATGATAAAAATTGTTTCATAGCTGTTCATGATTTTTTCAGCCATTTTCTACACCTCCTCATGGACTTATGTCCCGAACACTCCGTTCGGGCAAGGGATTGCTCGAAACTACCCGAGCTTATTCATTTTACACTAAAACCCCCAATTTGTCAAGAAATAATAGGATTTTGGGCAAAATGCACAGCAAAACTTTAAAAAAGTTTTAAGACAACCTTAATTATTACTATCAAAACAAAAATTGACAAAATGCAAAAAGTGATGTATACTGTACAGGTAAATCTTTGATTTACTTTCTTTTTCTGCTCAAAAACTGCAGAAAACCACAGAAATATACAATTTTAATGTACATTAGTTACACTAAAAGGTCTTTTTCTGTCTTAAAATCGGTTAATTTACTCATTGAATTGTGAGTTTAGTTATGTTATAATATTTGCTAAACAGAGAGTATAAGAATAATACGAAAAGAGGATTTTGCATGAACACAACAAATATCCGGACATGTGTCGAGGGTAGTATGTCATGAAAGCAATCATAATTTTTAACTTCATAATATCCACGGTATTTACGCTATGCTATGCATATCAGTTTTTTTATGTATTTGTAGGACTTATAAAAAGACAAAAGCCATACCGTGCAAAAGTCAATCACAAATATGCAATTGTAATATCTGCAAGAAACGAAGCAGGTGTTATCGGAAACCTTATAGAGAGTATAAACGAGCAAAGTTATCCGGCAGAGCTTACAGACATATTTGTAATTGCTGATAACTGTACAGATGATACGGCTCTTGTTGCAAAGAATGCCGGAGCAACTGTATATGAAAGATTTAACCAAAAGCTTATAGGAAAGGGCTACGCTCTTGACTGGTTTTTTGAAAAGCTTAAAGCAGACGGCAAAAACCGGGAGTACGAGGGATATATAATCTTTGATGCTGATAACGTTCTTGACAAAGAATTTATCACAGAGATGAACAAGGTATTTGACAACGGCTATCCCATTGTAACCAGCTACCGAAATTCTAAAAATTACGGTAAAAACTGGATAACAGCCGGTTATTCACTTTGGTTTTTAAGAGAGGCAAAGTACCTTAACGGACCACGTATGACCCTTGGTACAAGCTGTGCAATATCAGGTACAGGCTTCCTTGTAAGCTCACAGATTATAGAAGAAAACAATGGCTGGATTCATCATCTTCTTACAGAAGATATTGAATTTACAACAGACAGTATTATAAAGGGAAGAAAAATCGGTTATTCTGCAAATTCTGTCCTTTACGATGAGCAGCCTACAAAGTTCAGCCAGTCATATATTCAGCGTCTGCGCTGGTCAAAGGGATTTTATCAGGTATTTACAGCCTACGGCAAAAAGCTTTTGTGCGGCATTTTTAAGAAAAGCTTTGCATGCTATGACATGCTGATGACCCTTATGCCTGCTATGCTCCTTACTCTTATTAGCGTAGCTGTAAACGTAATTGCAATTCCCCTTGGTATTATCAGCCAGTCATCAGAGCTTATGGCACTTTTCGTAGTGCTTGGACAGACACTACTTGGATTTTACACAATATTCTTTGTGCTTGGATTTATCACAACCGTAACTGAATGGAAGCATATATACTGCGCAAAACCAAAGAAGGTGCTTTATATGTTTACATTCCCACTGTTTATGATGACCTATATTCCAATCTCCATCATTGCTTTATTCAAGAAGGTTGAATGGTCACCTATAAAACACAGTGTTTCTGTTTCTGTTTCAGACATCTGCAACGAAGAGCTCGTTACCAGAAGATAATAATTTTTTTAAGGCAGGGATTCCAATGGTAAGATTATTTAACAAATCTCAAATCCTGACTGTGCCAAATATGCTCAGTTTGTTCAGGATAGTGCTGCTTGCTCCTATTGTATGGCTTTATAGTTGTAAGCAGGATTATACAGCTGCTATAATACTTCTTGTAATATCCGGTTTTACAGATATTGCGGATGGTATTATCGCACGAAAATTTAATATGGTATCAGACTTTGGGAAAATTCTGGACCCTATTGCAGACAAGCTTACACAGGGAACACTACTTATATGTCTTGCAACAAGATACAAGAGCATTATATATCTTGTTTCTGTATTTACTGTAAAAGAGCTTTTGATGATAGCTCTTGGCTACATAACAATCAAGAAAAAGGATTCGGTAAACAGCGCAAAATGGTATGGAAAGCTGAATACCGTTATTATTTACAGCACAATCGTGATACTGATTATGTTCCCGGATATACCTCATATTGCTGCAGATATTATGGCAGCCGTATGTATGGGAATTATTATTATTTCTTTCTTGCTATATGCGAGGTTTTATCGCAAAATATTAAAAGGCTAAATAAAAAATGCTGTGAATTTCACAGCATTTTTTATTTAGTATAAAGGATATTTGTCACAGAGTACCTTGACTCTTGCTCTTACTTCGTCTGCGCTGCTTTCAAAGTCACAGATAGCAAGCTTTATAAGCTTTGCAATTTCTACCATGTCCTCTTCAACAAAGCCACGGCTTGTTGTTGCAGGAGTTCCTATTCTTATGCCGCTTGTAATAAATGGACTTCTTGTATCAAAAGGTATAGCGTTTTTATTAACTGTAATGCCAACCTCGTCAAGACGGTGCTCTGCCTCTTTACCTGTAACCTCTGTATCTGTAAGGTCAAGGAGAATAAGGTGGTTATCTGTGCCGCCTGATACAAGCTTAAAGCCTTCCTTAACAAGTGCGTCTGCAAGTGTGCTTGCATTTTTAACAATCTGCTCCTGATACTTTTTAAATTCAGGTGAAAGAGCTTCTTTGAAGCTTACTGCCTTTGCAGCAATAACGTGCATAAGCGGTCCGCCCTGAATACCGGGGAATATGGCCTTGTTTATAAGCTTTGCAAGCTCCTCATCATTTGTAAGGATAAGTCCGCCTCTTGGTCCACGAAGTGTTTTATGAGTTGTTGTTGTTACAACGTGAGCATATGGCAAAGGCGTGGGATGAACACCTGCAGCAACTAAACCTGCAATGTGTGCCATGTCTACCATGAAATATGCTCCGACCTCGTCTGCGATTTC
>CAZWCO010000092.1:0-5811 GCA_964632665.1 uncultured Lachnospiraceae bacterium
CCCACTGTTTTGGTTCTTTTGCGTTCAAAAGAACAAATTAGTAAAACTATAAATTTTATTAAAGATGATGGCTATGCAGATTTTAATTTTTATAAATCACAATTTATTTCAAAGCACAAAAAAACAGAAACGAAAAATCGTTTCTGTTTTTTATCTTTAATTATTCAGCAAAATTTGACTCAACAAGCTCTACCAGACTATTTGCCGCAGCTTCTTCATCAACACCATCAGCAAGAACGCTGATTTTTGTTCCCTTAGTAATACCGAGAGACAGTACACCAAGCAAGCTCTTTGCGTTTACTTTTCTTGCATCCTTCTCAATCCAAAGACTTGACTTGAACTCATTTGCTCTCTGTATAAAAAAAGTTGCAGGTCTTGCATGTAGACCAACCTGATTATTAACTACAACCTCTTTAGAAAACATATCCATATGCCCCCTTAATATTTTTAAACCCATATTCCAAATTTGTGTCCCGATATATGGCGGACACCTACGCAATTATATAACTATAGGATACTATATAATATTCCATCCGTCAACTGTTTTTTTATGACTCCCACAATTTTCAGTAAACAACACAAATTTAAAATTTGGTATTCTAATTATTTTCGGTGTTTTTACCAACCTTGTTTTTTCCTCTCTCAAGGAGCATTTCTCTTACCTGTGCCTCTACCCCGGCTGTAAACTCAGGATTTTCCGCCATGTACTTCTTTACATTGTCTCTGCCCTGACCAAGCTTTTCGCCGTCGTAGCTGAACCATGCACCGCTTTTTTTGATAATATCAAAGCTTACTGCAACGTCAAGGATGTTACCTTCCTTTGAAATACCCTGTCCATACATGATATCAAACTCTGCTTCCTTAAATGGAGGTGCAACTTTGTTTTTTACAACCTTTACCCTTGTTCTGTTACCTATAAGCTCTGTACCGTTCTTTATAGCCTCAATACGTCTTACATCAAGTCTTACAGATGAGAAATACTTAAGAGCACGTCCACCGGGAGTAGTTTCCGGATTACCGTAAATAACTCCAACCTTTTCTCGGAGCTGATTTATAAATATAACAGATGTACCTGTTTTTGATGTTATACCTGTAAGCTTACGGAGCGCCTGTGACATAAGTCTTGCAAGAAGACCTACGTGAGAGTCACCCATCTCACCTTCAATTTCTGCCTTTGGTACCAATGCCGCAACAGAGTCAACTACTATTACATCAATTGCACCGCTTCGAACTAAAGCCTCTGCAATCTCAAGAGCCTGCTCGCCTGTATCCGGCTGTGCTACTATAAGGTTGTCTATGTCAACGCCAAGATTTTTAGCATAAACAGGGTCAAGAGCATGCTCTGCGTCAATAAATGCAGCCTCGCCTCCCATTCTCTGCGCCTCTGCTACAACATGAAGTGCAACAGTTGTTTTACCTGAAGATTCCGGGCCGTAAATTTCAATTACTCTGCCCCTTGGAATTCCGCCTACTCCAAGTGCTGCGTCAAGTGTAAGAGAGCCTGTGGGTATTGCATCAACCGCAACGTTTGGCGCATCACCAAGCTTCATTATACTTCCTACACCAAAGTTCTTTTTTATATCCTTTATTGCTTCATCTATTGCTTTTAACTTTTCAGGGTCTTTCTGAATTTTTGTTACTTCCTTTTCATTCGTGTCCATTTAATAAATTCCTTCCTCAGTAACATAATTTATATACAGTTATTATACTATACAATAAAATAAAATGCAAGTTTTTTTAAAAATTTGTATATAAAAAAGGAGCCGTAATTTTAGGCTCCTTCTCAACCGTCATAAAACTAAATCTAAGCAACTACTACTTTAATAGCTACATTGCTTCCCTTTTCAGAAACAAGCTTTTCCTTATAATCAATTCCGTTTTCCTTGAGTTCATCTATAAAGCTGTCAAAATTTTCACCTGTAAAGGAATAACAGTTGTTATTTTCAACAGATATGTATTTTGTTATAAGTTCATCAACTATTTCCTTGTCTTTTGCGGCAATAAATATCGAACCGCTGCCGACTCCGTAATCCGCCGTATTTGTTTTCTTAATCTGCACCTCCACGCCGTCAAGTGATGACATGGTTGCAGGGTTTGCCACTATAACACCTGTTTTTGTAGTTTCAAGAAGAGCAAACTCCTCTTCAAGATTACGCTTTTTAACAGGTACTTCTTCAAGGCTTACGCCGGAAATTTCATATGTCTTTTCAACACTGGATGCAAGCACTGTCTGATTTTCCGGATTAAGATGTGACGGAATTTCAGGCATCCTTGTTGCAACCGGTGTAGACCTCGGAGCAGCTGCATTTTGTTTTGCAGGTGCTGCGGGTCTTGCCTTTGCAGGTTTTACTGTGGGTGCATTTGGTGTAGAAGCGATGCTTTCCACAGTATCTTCTTGTACAGGCACGGGCACAACCTCTGTGTTCTCCGGCTCTGTAACAGGCTGCAAGCCCTCTTCTGCAACGATACTTGAATCAATAACAGGAGCCTTTGTAAAGTCAGGCTTTTCTGCTCCTATTACCGCTGCAAGAACAAGGCATGCAGCAACAGCAGAATATTTCCTGTATCCCGGCTTCATAAACCCTCTTGCTTTCGGGGCAGAAGCTTCCTTGTCAAGTCGCTCGTTTACGAGCTTGCTGAAATCGGCAGGAGGCGTAATATTATTCATTTTGTGCATTGCATTTTTTACCTGACATGCAAGCTCAAACTCTGCTCTGCACTTTTCACAGCTTTTTAAATGCTCTTTAAAAAGCTTCATTTCACTTTCTGAACATTCTTCATAAACATATTTATCAATATTGTAAAAAAACATGTCTTCCAAAGCTGTTGCCTCCTTTCATAAATTTACTGGACTATTATATCCTCATCTTCTTAGACGCTTTATTAATTAAAAAGTTCCCTTTTTTCCAAAATTTTTTTCCTGAGAGCTCCTCTTGCTCTGTTTATTCGTGATTTTACCGTGCCCGGAGGGCATTTTAAAATCTCTGCAATTTTGTCATAAGAAAATCCTTCTATATCACAAAGTACTAAAACTGTACGAAATTCCTCACTAAGCTCGTCCATTGCCTGTCTTATCTGGTCTTTAAGCTCACTTACCTCGGAGCGCTCCTCCGGTGACGCAGAGCTGTCCGGAATTTCCATTATCTCATCCTCGTCTTCCCCGGAGGAGAAAATACTTACGGTTTTTGCCGTCCTCATCCTTTTTCTTAAGAAATCCTTACACACGTTTGCGCATATTCTGTATATCCATGTGGAAAGTGAAGAATTTTCCTTAAAATTACCTATGCTTTTATAAACATTTATAAAAACCTCCTGAGCAGCGTCCATTGCGTCCTCCGTATCGGACAGCATACCATAAGCTATATTTATTACCTTGCTCTGATATTCTTCTATCAGCAAATTAAACGCTTCCCTGTCGCCTTTTTTCAAAAGCTTAACAAGCTCCTGTTCGGTCAATTCTTCACCCCCTTTTTAATTTTTAACAATCACACTCATTATACAACATTTGACGAAGCATGTCAATGAAATCACGAATTTAACAAAATTTAAACAAATTTTGACATAATGGTTTTATTTATTAATTTTACATGGACAGAATTGACATAGCCTTTGAGTTTGTGCTATAATAATTTTCAAGAGGTGAAGATATATGGAAAAATACGGAACTATCCCTAAGAAATTTACAAAAGCATGGTGGGAATATTTCTGGGAATATTATAAGTGGCATACAATTGCCATTGCTTTTGTTTTATTTATGGTTTCATCATTAATTTACTCAAATGTTACCCGCACAAAATATGACCTTTATGTTTCCTGCGTAGGACCGGGCACTTTGAGTGATGATGTAAAGGCATCAATGACAGAGCTTTTCTCTCCTGTGGCAGATGAAATAACAGACAACGAAAAAACGGATATTTCCTATGACATATACAGTATAGATGCAAGTGTAACCCCTGACCCGTCCACAGCAGAAATGGAATCAGCTGTCAGTATGAAGCTTATGGCAGAGCTCCAGGCAGGTGACAGCTATCTTTACATTATATCTAGGGGAAACCTTGAAAGCTTTTACGGAATAACAGACTGCTTTACAGACACAGCCCTTTATGCCGGGGATAACGAAAATGTATTTAAGGATCAGACCGGAAGAGCCTGTGCAATATCATTAAAAGATAATGCAAAGCTTTCCGCCATTGGTATTACTAACCCAGACTTATATATAGCTGTAAAAAGCCTTTATGAAAGAGATAAGGATAACGAAGAAAAAGTAAAGCTTTATGAGAACTCTTTAAAAATTGCACAATTTATTATTGGAGAGTGAAATTAAATGCCCTGCAAGGACAAAGAATTTGACGAGGCAGAAGCCTTTCGCCTCTACAAAAAAACAAAAGACAAAAAGCTTAAAGACAAGATAATTGCAAATTACATGTACATTGCGGAAATTCTTTCAAAAAGATTTGCAAACCGCGGCATAGACTATGATGATATATTTCAGGTAGCATGCCTTGGTCTTGTACTTGCCGTTGACAGATTTGAGTATGACAAGGGAATTAAATTTGCATCCTTTGCAACACCAACAGTTACGGGGGAAATAAAAAAGTACTTCCGTGACAAAGGCTGCTTTATAAAAATTCCAAGAAAGCTTTATGAAATTTTTGCAAAGGCAGAGAAGCTTCGGATGAGCATGGAGCCGGAAACCTATTCAAGAAAAGAAACGGCGCGCATTTTAAATCTTTCAGAAAAAGACCTTCAAGAAGCATATGCTGTGGGGGATGTAGCATTTATACAATCACTTGAGCAGGAGGCGTACTCTGAGGGAAACTCCATGTACGGCGACACTCTCGGCTTTGATGACAAAAACTTTCTTCTTATTGAAAATTCAGACTTTATTAATTTTTGCATGAACTCTTTAAATGTTCGTGAGCAGGAATTTATAAAGCTGCGCTTTTACGAAGAAAAAACACAAAAAGAGATTTCCCTTTTATGGGATTTGTCACAAATGCAAATTTCAAGATTTGAAAAATCAATTCTTAAAAAACTTAGAAATTTGTACAATAAATAAAAAGATAAAATTCTTGTGCAAAACTGTTATAAAAGTTCGTTTTATTTTTAACAAATGTTATGTTCTATATAAAATTTAACGTTAAAAAATTTTTTTAAAAAAAACACTTTTAAAAAATTTCTTTTAATGATATAATATAGTTTAAGGGATAAAAGGTATTATTTTCCTTTTCTTGCTTAAATTTAATTATAATCTTATATATTTAAGTGTCAGGAGGTATTTATTATGACAACTAACAAGACAGTCCTCTCATGGATTGACGAAATGGCTGCCATGTGTGCACCGGACAATATTGTCTGGATTGACGGAAGTGACGCTCAAAGAGATGCACTCCGTGCAGAAGCTGTTGAAACAGGTGAAATTATAAAGCTTAACCAGGATAAGCTTCCCGGTTGCTATTACCACAGAACAGCTGTTAATGACGTTGCAAGAGTTGAGGACAGAACATTTATCTGTACCAAAACAAAGGAAGAAGCAGGTCCAATAAACAACTGGATGGATCCTGACGAAATGTATGCAAAGCTAAAGACTCTTTATGAAGGTTCAATGAAGGGCAGAACAATGTATGTTATTCCTTATTCAATGGGCCCTGTTGGTTCACCTTTCTCTAAAATCGGTATAGAGCTTACAGACAGCATTTACGTTGTTCTTAACATGATTATCATGACAAGAGTAGGAACCGCTGTAATAAACGAGCTTGGCGATAACCCTGAGTTTGTTAAGTGTCTTCACGCAAGAAAGGACGTAGACCC
>CAZWCO010000093.1:0-5760 GCA_964632665.1 uncultured Lachnospiraceae bacterium
GTGCCTGTTCATTCAGATGACGAGAAAATATATGGACCCGGTGTCATTGACTGTAAAGGCGGGCTTGCGGCATCATTTATGGCAATGGACGCCCTTGAAAAATGTGGATTTAATAACCGTCCCGTAAAATTAATTTTGCAAAGCGACGAAGAAAACGGAGGTCGGAACAGTAATAAAACCACTGTTAAATATATGGCTGAAAAAGCTAAAGGCTGTGTAGCTTTTCTAAATACGGAACCATATACAAAGGGTGGTCTTGTAATTACCAGAAAAGGAATAAGTAAATATAAGTTTGAGGTTACAGGAAAATCGGCGCATGCCTCCAGATGTTATATGGGAGCAAGTGCAATTTGCGAAGCTGCCCAAAAGATTATTCGCCTTGAACAGTATAAGGACAAGGATTCTATTACCTGTAATTGTGGACTTATAAGTGGTGGGGTTGCAGAAAATACTGTTCCTGAAAAATGTACTTTTACAGCAGATTTTCGTTTTAATAACGAAGAAGAAAGAAAGGAAGTACAAAAAATAGCAAGTGAAATTGCACAGACCTCTTTTGTGGAAGGAACAAGCTGCAATTTGATACTCGCAAGCTTTAGAGATGCAATGTGCGAGACAAGGAAAAATTTAGAGCTATTTCAAAAGATAAAGAAAATATACAATGAAAACAACCTGGATGATATTGATTTAATCCGTTCTAACGGAGCATCGGATGCTTCCGATTTGACACAAATGGGAGTAACCTGTCTGGATGGTTTTGGCACAGAGGGCGGTAACCTACATGGTCTGGGAGAATTCGCTTACATCAAATCATTGGCCCAGTCGGCAAAAAGACTTGCCTCGGTTGCTTTTTGTATTGAATAAATTTTCAGTCTTAACTTGTCACGAGAAATTGACTAATTAAAAGACATCTACACCTTATATCCATTAAAGAAACATTTACATAAGGAGAACAACAATGAAAAAAGTAATGTTGATATGCTGTCAGGCTCAATAACAAAGGGCTTGCTTACTCTCGCAATACCAATTATGATAATGAATGTAATGCAAAATGTGTTCAACATCATAGACATGACAGCCCTGAGATACTTCTCAGATGACATGTCAGTTGGTGCTGTTGGTACAAGCGGATCGCTGATATCCCTATGTACAAGTCTTTTGATTGGACTATCAGCCGGTGCAAACATCGCCATTGCCAAACGAATAGGTGCAGGCGATAAGCAGCGCGCTGACAAGGCGGTTATGACATCTGTTCTTTTATCAGTTACAGGCGGACTGTTACTGATGATTATAGGTGTTATATTCGCAAAAACATTTTTGTTGATGACAAACTGTCCTGACAGTTTGCTTGAGCGCGCTACCTTGTATTTCAAAATTTATTTCCTGGGTATACCCTTTTTGATGCTTTACAATTTCCTGGCTTCCATACTAAGAGCTACGGGAGATACAAAAAAACCAATGTATTTTCTAATCTTAGGAGGAATTATAAAGGTTGTATTTACAGTTTTATTCCTTGTAGCATTTGATATGGACGTAGAGGGTGTGGGATATGCAACAATCATTTCAAACCTTGTTGCATGTACACTTGCTTTTCGTACACTGCTTAAATCCGGCGTTGTTAATATAAACTTTAAAGAAATTAAATTTGACATGACAGAGCTAAAACAAATTTTATTTGTGGGCATTCCTACGGGTCTTCAAAGTGCAATGTACTCCATGGCAAACGTTATAATTATATCTGTTGTAAACAGCTTTGGTGAAAATGCGACAACAGGAATTTCTATTGCAAATCAATTTGACGGAATACTATATCAGATTATAAAAGCTCCGGCATTTGCTACAATGCCTTATGTAGCCCAAAACATAGGTGCCGGAAATATTAAGAGAGTTAAGCAGACCATTGTAAGAGCTGTACTGATTACCACAGCCTTTGGAGGTTTCTTCGGTTCTCTGTCCGCAATCTTTTCGGGACCGCTTTCTTCAATTATGTCCTCAACCCCTGAGGTTATTGCATATTCGCAGCAGAAAATGATTATTGTTTCGAGTACATATTTTATATGCGGAATTAATGAAATAATGGGCGATGTACTTAAAGGAATGGGAAAGCCTATTTTACCTACGGTTACTACAATGATGTTTATGTGCGTGTTAAGGTTTGTCTGGGTATACCTTGTTTATCCCCTACTTCCGCAAAATCTTACCTTCCTGTACCTTGTATGGCCAACAGGTTGGATACTGTCTATTATAACATTGCTTATTGCTTTCTTCCCCGCAATATCGAAGCTACAAAAAAGACTTTTAGAAAAACAAAGTGTATACGTAAAAAAGCATACGAGCTATCAGGCTCGTATGCTTTTTTATGTCTTATTCTTCTGTATCAAACTCTAATTCAATTTCCTCTTCACAATGAGGACATACAATTCCTTCTTCAATATCATCAAAGTTGATGAGTACATCCTCGCCGCAGTTTGGACATTCAATTTCAAAAAATTCATCGTCATCATCGTCAGAATCAAAGTCAGAAATCATGTCAAATTCGTCATCGTCAAAGTCTTCAAAGTCGTCATAATCATCATAATCTTCATCCTCATCGGAATCAAGCTCATAATAATCTGTCTCAAGCATTTCAACATCGTCCTCAAGAGCCTCAACTCTTGTTGCTGTTTCGTCTGCAAGACATGCAATGTCGTCAACAGCCTCTGCAAGCTCGTCAATTACATCAATAAGCTTTAAAAGAAGCTTGCCTTCATTGCTCTTTGTGTCAATCTTGAGACCCTCTGCATAACCTTTAAGATAGGAAATTTTCTTAAATACATCCTGCATGAAAGTCACTCCTGTTATTCTTATACTCTTTCCATGTATTCGCCTGTTCTTGTGTCAACTCTGATAATATCTGAGCCGTCAACAAAAAGGGGAACCTGGATTATTGCACCTGTTTCAAGTGTAGCGGGCTTTGTAGCACCTGTGGCTGTGTCACCCTTGAAGCCCGGTTCTGTTTCAGCAATTGCAAGCTCTACAAATGTAGGAGGCTCTATGCCGAAAACGCTGCCCTTATATGAAAGGATTTTACATATCATGTTTTCCTTTACAAACTTAAGAGCGTCACCAATCTGATCCTTACCGATAGGAATCATATCAAATGTTTCCTGGTCCATGAAATAGTAAAGGTCTCCGTCATTGTATGAGTATTCCATGTCCTTTCTTTCTATGTGTGCCTTTGGCATTTTTTCCGTCGGTCTGAAGGTTTTTTCAACAACTCCGCCTGTGATTATGTTTTTGATTTTAGTTCTTACAAAAGCGGCACCCTTACCCGGCTTTACATGCTGGAATTCAACTACCTGATATACATTTCCGTCAAGTTCAAAGGTAATACCGTTTCTGAAATCGCCTGCTGTTATCATATTAATCCTCCTAAGTAATAACGGCATAGTTCTCCATGCCCATAATAATATACATATATTCTAATACATTTATGCAGAAATTTCAAGTACTTTATTAACATTTTTTTCATATTCCTTAAAATTTATAGTAATTAACCAAATTTTAAACAAAATTATTTGCATTCTTAGCGTCCATCTCTGTAATCACTTTGTTAAATCTGCCTGTTTTCACTACCCAGTCAACATCCCATATGTCCGGATTTTTCTTGTTATCAAAGGCTGCCTTGGCGGCAATCATCTGTGTAAGCTTCACGCTGTCACGTCCGTTTTTGGAAAAACACGCCATGTACTTAATTACATCATCCTCCACATCCATATCAAGCTTTTCACATGCACCTCTTATAACTCTTTCAACATCTGCAGAAGTAAGTGGATTAAAATATATTTCCACACATCTTGAGCGAAGTGCCTCGGGGATTTTTGAGGGCGGTCTTGTAGTTGCACCAACAAGTCTGAAATCTGCCGGCATGCCATTTCAAAAACATCCTTTACATGACGGGGGATTTGCTTGTTTGACCTTGAATAATAGGCGCTTTCGTACATAACCTTTCTGTCCTCAAGCACTTTTAAAAGCCTGTTCATCTGCATAGACGAAAGCTCGCCTATTTCGTCTACAAAGAGTACACCGCCGTGGGCTTTTGAAACAGCTCCCTCTTTAATCTGCGGCACTCCCATGCTGCCATACGCACCTGCACCCTGATATATTGGGTCATGGACAGAGCCCATAAGGGGGTCGGCAATACATCTTTCGTCAAAGTGCATGGTTGTTGCGTCTATCTCAACAAAGGGTGCGTCCTTGCCAAAGGGCGACTCCTCTGTTTTCTTTACATATTCAAGGACTACGCGGGCAGCAGCTGTTTTTCCTACACCCGGCGGTCCGTAAATGAGAACGTGCTGTGGATTTTTACCACCAAGTGCAATTTTAAGTGCCTTAAGGCCGTCTGCCTGTCCAATTATCTGGGACAGATTGGCAGGTCTTGTCTGCTCTGTAAGGGGTTTCGTAAGACCGTATCTTCTCATATGATGAATACGCTCCATTTCTTTAGTAGACTCTTTTGAAACGGAGGCCTCATCGCTTTTGGCACTACATAGCTGATTAAAAAAATAAAGTCCTACAATTACCGTAACAATAAGCTGACTTGTCTTTAAAAGCATATCAAACACATAAATCTACTCCTTTTATTACTATCTTTTCGCAAAACGGAAGATATATAAGGTGTAAATTGTGGATAAAAAAGAAGAGCTTATTAAAGCTCTTCTAGCTCTTCTTCCTGTGTTGTTTCTTCGTTTTCGTTTTTAAAAATTTCCATAAACTCTTTGCCTGTAATGGTTTCCTTTTCTATAAGGAATTCAGCTATTCTGTCAAGAGCTTCTCTGTTGTCGGTGAGGATTTTAACAGCCGTTTTATAAGAATTTTCCAAGGTCTTTCTTACCTCATCATCAACCGCTGTCATTGTTTCCTGTGAGCAGTTTATAACACGTCTGCCGTCAAGGTATTTGTTTTGTATGCTTTCAAGGCCTACCATACCAAAGCGGTCACTCATTCCGTAAATGGTTATCATGTTACGCGCCATTTCTGTTGCACGCTCTATGTCATTTGAAGCACCTGTTGTCTTGACATTAAACACAACCTCTTCAGCCGCACGGCCGGCAAGGAGAACTGTTATCTCGTCTGTCATTTCGTCCTTGTTCATAAGGTACTTTTCTTCTTCAGGCATTTGCATTGTGTAGCCAAGAGCGCCCATTGTTCTTGGTACAATTGTGATTTTTTGTACAGGGTCTGTGTTTTTTGAAACTGCTGTTGCAAGAGCATGACCGACTTCATGATATGCAACTATCTTCTTCTCCTGTGGAGATAAAATTCTGTCTTTCTTTTCCTTACCTGCAATTATTACTTCCACAGCTTCCATAAGGTCTTCCTGGGACACAAGGCTTCTGCCAAGTCTTACAGCACGAAGTGCCGCCTCGTTTACCATGTTGGCAAGGTCTGCGCCAACTGCACCGCTCGTTGCAAGAGCTATTTCCTTAAGGTTTACCTCTGATTCCATTTTTACATTCTTTGCATGTACCTCTAAAATTGCTTCACGACCTTTAAGGTCCGGCTTTTCAACAATTATTCGTCTGTCAAAGCGTCCCGGTCTCAAAAGTGCCTTGTCAAGCACATCAGGACGGTTTGTTGCAGCTAAGATTACAACTCCCTTTGACGAGTCAAAGCCGTCCATCTCTGCAAGAAGCTGATTTAAGGTCTGCTCACGCTCATCATTTGAGCCAAGCTGATTATCACGGCTTTTACCTATGGCGTCAATTTCGTCTATAAATATTA
>CAZWCO010000094.1:0-5740 GCA_964632665.1 uncultured Lachnospiraceae bacterium
TGCACAATGTAAAATCATATCATCATCAAGAGGAAGTATCATTTCCCATGTAGTTGTATGATACTCCTGCTGAGTTATAATCATCTTCTCCGGTTTTTTCACAACAATGGGTGAAAAACCAATCCTATGAGTACTATCAGCTGTTACACGGTCCGGAAAAAACTTATGAATTTCCCCACAAAGAGCATATCCCTCCGGTTTATCCATAGTATAAAACTGTCCAAATGGAGAAAACTCCTCACATGCTATGGGAACTGCTTTTATCTTTTTCATATATATACTCCTCTTATTTACATTTTATAGTTATAAAAATTATATCATAATTTAACAATATTTTCAATAGTGAAAATAATAAATTTCAATGAACAAAATACTACCGCTCCATTTCATTATTATTACTTTGTTCCTTATGAGAAAGTATAATATTATTTATTTCATTATAAGAAAAAAGAGCCATATCGCCTACAACTGTATTTTTAACTGACGAAAGAGCATTTCCTATCTCAAGGGCCTTTTTACAATCATTAAACTTTACAAGTCCGAAAAGCACTCCTGCAACATACGCATCTCCGCTTCCTATTCTGTCTACAACTTCAATATTTTCGTATTGGTCTTCAAAATAATATTTGTTTTTATAATAAATTACAGAAGTGAAATTGTGGCGGGTAGGGCTTACTGCCACACGTCTTGTAGTTGCTATTAAAGAACATCCGTATTCTTTTTGGTATTCAGCCATAATTTCTTCAACATTTCCTGATTTTTTAAACATTCGTCTGGATGTTTCTTCAGAAACAAATAAAAAATCAACGATCGGTAAAACCTCTTTTATTGCTTCTCTCGCCTCCTGTTCGGTCCACAAAGCAGAACGATAATTTACATCAAATGATATTTTTGCACCATTATCTTTGAATTTTTTTATTGTTTCAATGATTGTTTTTCTTAAATCTTTGCTTAACGCAAGAGTTATGCTGCTTATATGAAATATTTTCGTACTCAAAAAAATTTCAGGATTTATTTCAGATACAGAAAGGGAATTTACAGACGAATCTTTTCTATCATACTGTACAGAAGACTTTCTCGGATATGCACCTGATTCATAAAAATATATACCAACTCTTGACTCTTTGGAACTGTCAGTTATTATATATTTGTCGCTTACATGACCGAATCTTATTTTATTCTTTATGAAATTGCCAATTTTAGTGTCAGGCAGCTTCGTTATAAAAGCATTATTCATTCCAAGCATTGCAGAACCGGAAACCACGTTTAATTCAGAACCGCCCGCATTTTTAACAAACACTTCACTTTGAGAAATTGTCTCCTTGTCACGTGTAGATAATCTTAACATTACTTCTCCCATACCAACAATATCATACTCTGTATTTTTTTTAAATTCCATATCTATCACTCTCCTTATTTTTTAGTATTTCCTTTTTGTTTTTCCTTTTATGCAAAAAAAGAACTACAGAAAAATCTGCAGTTCTAAAAATATTTATACTTTCCTTAATTTAATAACAACCATCTCAGGTCTGTTGAATAGTCTTGGAATAAACGTAGGGTTGCCAAGGCCTCGGTTTACAATCATCGTTGTACCATCAACCTCAAATCTCCCCCCAAAATACTTAGGAAAAAGAATACTGTCACCACCTTGCCAGGATGAGCGTGGAGATGCAACGCCACCAACTCCAGGGATTCGCACATGACCTCCATGCATATGACCTGATAGTATCAAGTCAAATCCATACCCTGTAAATTCATCAAGAAGATTTGCTCTATGAAATAAAAGAATATTATACTTTTCTTGCCCGCTAACCTTATGCGCTGCCATAGAAAGATAGGCCTTAATTTTTGAGTCACCGCAATAATACGGGTCATCTATACCGGAAAGAATTATACTTTCTCCGTTTTTTGAAATTACAGCATTCTCATTATGCAAAAACATTACTCCGGCATTTTTCATATCCTCTTGCATATGTTCGAAATCACTGCGCCACAAATCGTGATTTCCGGTCACCATATAACAGGGTGCAATTTTTGTAAGCTTTTCTGTGAGCCTGAGAGCAGGAAAATAACTACCCTTATCATCTGCCATGTCGCCTGTACAAACAATTATATCAGGACTTTCATCACGTATTTCTGATACAAGCTCAGGGACTGTATCGTTATGATAATCTGACAGTTGTACAATTTTAAACCCATCAAAGCCATCAGGAATACGGTCAGATTCTATTTCATAAGTGGTCACTTCAAGTCTTGTATCAAATGCTTTTATAGCAAGAAATGCACCTCCTGCCAATGCCGCACCTTTTAAAAAGCCCTTCAATTATTTTACCACCTTTCACAATTTAAACAGCTATTGGAATTTTATGATTAAATTCATTATAAATGTAGTTTTCAAGCTTAAAGCTTCCGGGTGTAAATTTATAGAAATCGTCTATATCTTCAATAATAAGCTTTGGTGCATCATGGGTTTCTCCGGCAATAATTTCCTCTATAATAGGAATATGTCTGTCGTAGATATGAGCATCAGCTATAACATGCACAAGCTCCCCTACTTTAAGCCCGGAGCATTTTGCCATTATATACATCAAAATAGAATACTGACATACATTCCAGTTATTAGCTGCAAGCATGTCCTGTGACCTTTGGTTTAATATTCCGTTTAATACATCGCCAGATACGTTAAATGTCATAGAATATGCGCACGGGTATAGGTTCATTTCAGACAAGTCTGCATGATTATATATATTAGTCATAATTCTGCGGCTTGCAGGGTTGTTCTTTAAGTCATGCAAAACTCTGTCAACCTGATCAAAATCTCCGTCATTATAATGATTTACAACACCAAGCTGATAGCCGTAAGCTTTACCTATGCTTCCGTTTTCATCTGCCCACTGATCCCATATATGACTGTTTAAATCATTAATATTATTTGACTTTTTCTGCCATATCCATAAAAGCTCATCAATAGAACTTTTAAGAAAAGTTCTTCTGAGAGTCAGAATAGGAAACTCTTTTGACAGGTCATATCTGTTTACGATGCCAAACTTCTTTATAGTATGAGCAGGTGTTCCGTCCTCCCACTTAGGTCTTACATTTTCATTAATGTCACTGTAACCATTGTCAATTATATCTCTGCAATTTTTTATAAATATATTATCTGCTAAACTCATTTTATTCTATCCCCTTATTCGTTTTTAATTCACTATAATCAATTACTTTATCGCAGAAATCAAACGCTGCCTTTTTATGAGAAATAATAATGCATGTTTTATTTGTCATTGTTTTTAATGCTTTTAAAAGACTAATCTCTGTTTTTTCATCAAGAGCAGATGTAGCTTCATCAAGAAGAAGCACAGGTGCATCATACAAAAGCGCTCTTGCAATTGAAATTCTTTGCACCTGTCCTTCGGAAAGTCCAAGTCCCTTTTCTCCAAGCATGGTATCAAGACCATTTTCCAGAGTGCTTACATAATCCCAGATTTGAGCAAGCTTTAATGCATTAATTATATCTTCATCACTTGCGCCCTTTTTACCAAAGGAAACATTATCGCGGATTGTGCCCGACAGAATCAGGTTTCCTTGAGGAACATATGCAAAAAGCCCTCTTGTTCCTGCACCGACACTGATATTTCCTTTATATGTATCAAAATAAATATTACCCTTTTGAGGAGCAATAATTCCAAGAATCAGTTTCATTGCTGTGCTTTTACCAACACCTGATTCGCCGCCAATAACAACAAACTCGCCTTTTTTAATACTAAAGGAAACGTCTTCAAAAACAAACTTGTTCTCTTCATAAGAAAATGAAACTCCATCAAAAGTAATACTCTTTAAATCATCATATGAACATTCATCTTCAGAGCCTTTTTCATCCGGTAATTGTTCAAGTTCAATTATTCTTTCTACTGATGCACTCACCGAGAAAAACTGAGGAATCATGGAAGAAATATCTTTAAAAGGCGACTGTATCTTGCCAACAAGCTGAAGCATAGCGGTAAGTGTACCGAAAGTCATAAGTCCAAGAGAAAGCTTATATGCTCCGTATGCAAGTGCAAAATAATATCCGGCATTAAAAGTAATGTACATACAGATATGGGCAAGTGTAGATATTTTTACACGTTTAATTTTGAGCTTATATGCATCTTTTTGAAGCTTTTGACTTTGGTCAAGCATATCGTTCTGGTTATTAAATGACTTTATAACAATTAAATTTTGCAAAGCCTCCTGCATAAAAGAACGAACTCTTCCGTCAGCCGTCTGGCACTCCTTATGAAGATTTTTAAAACGCTTTGAATAAAGTCTGCCGCAAATAAGAAGACACGGTCCAACAACAAGTATAATCATCGCAAAAAACCTGTCAAGGCGGTAAAGAATTGCAAACCCGCCAACAATGCTTGTTAAAAGCAAACACAGATTCGGAACAATACTTATTATTCCGCCAATAATAACATTAATATCACTTGTTAATCTGTTCAAAAGCTCTCCTGAATGATATTTTGTCACAGAAAGGTAGTCCTTTGATATCAATGTTTTAAAGACGCTTTTTTTTAGAGCAATATCAAGACTTACATTTGCATGTACATTTATAAAACTGATTGAAACCTGAATTATAAGCTGTAAAAGCAATAATGCGCCAAGCACTAGGCAAGCATTTGTCAAATTACCCTCCGCTTGCTTTGTTGCAATATCAAGAACGTTTTTTGATGCAATGGTAAATCTGAGGGATAAAAGGGATAAAACAGTTGTAAAAATCGCAAGAATTAGTACTGATACAAGGCTATTTTTACCGTTCCTTAATATCCATTTCCATGCATTTATATTTTTCTTTGCATCGTTCAAAGAAATTCAACTCCTATGCCATATTCTTTTTAAACTTTTCAATATATTCATCGTATGTGCACATACGGTCATTGATTGTTCCGTCCTCTTTAATTTCTATAATTCTGTTTGCGATTGTCTGAATAAATTCGTGGTCATGAGAAGTAAAAATTATATTACCCTTAAATGCTATAAGACCATTATTTACAGCTGTAATTGCTTCAAGGTCAAGATGGTTTGTAGGCTGGTCAAGGAGAAGCACATTTGACCCAAAAAGCATCATTCTTGCAAGCATACATCGAACCTTTTCTCCACCTGACAAAACCTGCACTTCTTTAAAAACATCTTCTCCGGAAAACAGCATACGACCAAGGAAACCACGCAAATAAGATTCTGTCTGTGTTTCAAAGGTATCTGCAGAATATTGTCTTAGCCAATCTACAAGGTTTAGTGTACATCCGTCAAAAAACTCTGAGTTGTCCTTAGGGAAGTAGCTTCTTGATGTACTGACTCCCCATTTAACTGTTCCATCAAAATCACTGTCATTTTCTGCAAGTATTTCCATAAGCGCAGTAACTGCGTGTTCATTTTCACCTATAACAGCAATTTTATCGTTATGATTTAGTGTAAATGATATATCACTTAACAATTTAACACCATCTACCTCTTTTGAAAGTGATGAAACTGTTAATATATCACGTCCCACTTCTCTGTCCTGGTCAAAGCCTACAAAGGGATATCTGCGTGAAGATGCAGGCAATTCCTCAACAGTAAGCTTATCAAGCATTTTCTTGCGGCTTGTAGCCTGCTTGGATTTGGATTTGTTAGCAGAAAAGCGCTGAATAAAGGTTTGTAATTCCTTTATTTTTTCTTCTGCCTTTTTATTTTGTTGCTTAATCATACGTTCAATCAACTGACT
>CAZWCO010000095.1:0-5712 GCA_964632665.1 uncultured Lachnospiraceae bacterium
AACTTGCGGGTCCTGAGTGTATTTTTTTGATTTTACATCTGTAAGCTTTCCGCTTCCATCGTATGTTGCAATGATGAGATATGCTCCATCCGATGGAATATTTGCAGCTTCTACAATATTATCATATTTCCATATGCCTGTTTTATCAGTTATCTTAAATGTAACCGTATCAGTTTCTATAACCTCTCCGTTTGCACCCATAACCTGTGCATAAACAGAGTAATCGGAAACGTCCTTTATGCCAAGGGAAACGGTTCTGTTAAACACATTGTGTCTTGGAAGTGCAAACACTCCGCCGGAGTCTCTTAGTATCATTCTGTAATCATCGCCGTTTGTAGCATTTACCGTAAACCTTATACCGTTATCATCATTAAAATATTTTCTTGGGGTTATAAGGGATACGCCCGAAAGCTCCGACCACTTTGCATATAAGGTAATGTCATGGTTTACAGGTGTTTCAAAGCTCCAGGGGAGTGAAACGCTTGGGTTTTCATACCAGCCAAGAAATTCAAAGCCTGACCTTGTGGGAGCTTCGGGAGCTGTGATACACGCTCCTTTTTCTACATCCTGAGAAGCTATGTCGCTTCCGCCTCTTGTATCAAATGTTACTGTAAACGAGGATGGTACGGCGTAAGCAAAAACTCCTGCGTTGTTTGGCGTAAATGAGTCTGTAGATACGTTACCGTCAATCCATACATTGTTATCAAGCAAATAAGTTTCTCCCGGGTTTGATGAGTAGCCTGTGCTACCCTCAACCCAGCTTGTTGCATAGGCATCCTCTTCGTCATACTGGTATACTACAACAGAGAAGTACTGATTTTCTGTAAGCTCAATTCCCTCATTAAGATTCACCTTAAAAAACCCTGTCATGCAAGGCGTATATCCCATAATTGTCTCTACAGGCTCGTTTATAATTGGCGACTCCGGCTTGGTTGTATCTCCTACATATATTTCAATTTTGTATGAAACTGTGTTGTAAGAGTTAAATCCAACTGATGTAAGGGTTTGTTTTTCCTTTGCACAAAATACATTTGCGACAGGACAATCAACAAGATACATCATGGCACTTCCCTGATATGTGTGCATTATGCTTTCATCTGATTTCTTGCCCATCTTTGAGTAGGATACAGTATCAATAGATGTGTCATAATATGAAATCCAGAAGTATCCGTCATTGCCCCACTGTTTTCCGTAGCTGTTTTTAACAAGCCACGCACCTGGATAGGCTGGCCTGCATGACGGGTCAAAGTTTTCTATAGCGTATGTGTCATCCCAGCCTACTACTGTTACTGAGTGATTAGTTGATGTTTTTATGTTCTGGTAATATGCCATGTTTTCTGACATGTACAAATCATCATAAAGATAAAAGGAAAGTGCAACTGCTCCGTGCTCCATAATAGCCTGTTTTGCCGCTGTTTCTGTTAAAAGGTATCCGTGCTCCTGAAGCTCTGCGTGAAAGTCATATCTGTTTACTTCGTCAATAGTTTCCGTAGAAAGAATAGGATATGGATAATCCACTTCAATTGCGCTGCCCTGACGGTTTTGCAAAATCTGAAAAGCCATGTACGTGTTGCCTGCTCCATAATACCCTTCGGATGTTGTTGTCACATCCGTTCCGTCATTAAAGCCCCACATTTCGTCATTATTTCCTTTATGGGTAAAGTACGCAAGGTGTTTTTCGGAATAGTTTATTCCGGCACTTTCAAAGCCTTGCTTCACCATGCTTGCCTCTGCACATGCAAGAATGGAGTGCGCCCAGCATGTACCAAAGTAAAACTGATTTCTTACAGGCGTTATGTACCCAAATTCCCGGGAATCGTATTTTTCAGGCAGAGTACTTGTAAAAAAGGAAAAACCATCCCCGAATTTTGGAGTATATACTGATTCTCCGTTTTCGTCCAGTAATATGTATTCATTAAGTCCATGCGCGCTTGCTTCTTCCTGTACCAGCTTGTAGTAGGAAAATTCCCTTGCAAGTGCGGAACTTCCAAGCACAGAAATTATAACAGCAATACAAATAAAAAACCTTTTCATTTCCTGTTTGCTCCTTAACCCATTTTTTTTAATTGTACCATATATTTTTTTATTTGTCACTATAAAAATAAAAAATATTGTTTTCTATTGAAATAATTACAGAAATATTATATAATAAACAGATAAAGGGCGGTGACAAAAATGAAAAACAAATTATATAGTTTGCCTGTAATTTTTCTTTTATCGGTAATACTTAGCAGCTGTATTCCAAATACCAATGTTGTACAGGAAAATATAAGCCTTGACAATATTCCGGAGTTTGCCGGAAAACCTTATGTTGTACTAAATAACAATAAGCCGTACTTTACAGAAGAGGATTATACCTTTAATTCCTATGAGAAATATGGCAGCCTTGATTATCTTGGAAGGTGTACAGGTGCAACCGCTGTTATAAATAAAGATATTATGCCAACAGAGGAGCGTGGAGCAATCGGCAGCGTAAAGCCGTCAGGATGGCGAATAGAAAAGTACGATTTTGTTGATGGTAAGTATCTTTATAACCGCTGTCATCTTCTTGGCTATCAGTTAACAGGAGAAAACGCAAACGAAAAAAACCTTATTACAGGAACACGGTACATGAACACAGAAGGAATGTTGCCCTTTGAAAACACTGTTGCAGAATATGTACATGATACAGGTAAGCCTGTGCTTATGAGAGTAACACCTGTGTTTGAGGGACAAAACCTTGTGGCAAGCGGAGTTGTTATGGAAGCCATGTCTTTAAAAGACAATAAACTGTGTTTTAATGTGTATTGCTATAACGTGCAGCCGGGAGTTGTCATAGATTATCTTACGGGAGAAAGCAAAAGTGCACTTTCCACACAAACGCCAAGTGCACAACAGCCAGGGGAATATGTGCTTAATAAAAACACCAAAAAAATACATAAACCTACCTGCGAAAACGCTGGAGAAATTAAAGAAAAGAATAAAGAGGTTTATGTAGGTAACATTGACACACTTAAAAGGGAGGGTTACAGCACATGTAAAAGCTGCAAGCCGTAAAAAGAAAGGGGCGAGTGAGTGTATGAAAAAAAGAATAGTAATCGGTATCACCGCCCATGTTGACAGCGGGAAAACCACTCTTTCCGAGGCAATGCTTTATCACTCGGGAGAGATAAGAAGTCTTGGACGTGTTGACCATAAGGATGCCTTTCTTGATACAGACGCAATAGAGCGTGAAAGAGGTATAACCATCTTTTCAAAACAGGCTGTGTTTTCGTATAAAGACACAACCTTTACACTTCTTGATACACCGGGGCATGTGGATTTTTCTGCGGAAACAGAAAGAACACTAAGAGTTCTTGACTACGCTGTGCTTGTTGTAAGTGCAAGCGAGGGAGTACAAAGCCATACAGAAACCATATGGAAGCTACTTTCCGATTATAACGTACCTGTATTTGTATTTGTAAATAAAACAGATATATCCGAGCGCAGTAGAGAAGAAATTATCGGTGAGCTCAAAAACCGTCTGGGTGACGGATTTGTTGACTTTTCAGAAAATCCGGATTTTGAAGAGCTTGCCCTTTGTGATGAAACATGCCTTGAGGAATTTATTAGTGGAAGTGTCAGCGATGAAACAATAAGGGATTGCATAATCAGGAGAAAGGTATTTCCCTGTGTGTTCGGCTCTGCCCTTAAGCTAAGCGGCGTTGAAAAATTTCTTGATACTCTTGAACAGTATACTGATGATAAAAACAACTCAGGAGAGTTTGGAGCAAAGGTGTTTAAAATTACTCATGATGAACGTGGTATGCGCCTCACACACATGAAAATTACAGGTGGAGTGCTACGCGTTCGTGACGAGCTTGAGGGGGAAACAGATAGCGGCAGATGGACGGAAAAGGTAAGCCAGATACGTATATATTCCGGAACAAAGTTTAAAGCACAGGACGAGGCGGTAGCGGGAGAGGTGTGCGCAGTTTCAGGACTTTCTTATACATTTGCCGGTCAGGGCTTTGGCTTCGAAGAAAACAGCGAAAATCCTTTCCTTGAGCCTGTGTTCAGTTACAGAGTAATACTTCCGGAGGATTTTGACGCTCACAAGGCGCTTGTAATGCTCAAGAGCCTTGAGGAAGAAGACCCCACGCTTAAAATAGAGTGGAGTGAGCAGCTTCGTCAAATTCGTATACGGCTTATGGGTAATATTCAGCTTGAGGTTTTAAAGCGGATAATATACGAAAGATACAACCTTCCTGTGACCTTTGGTAAAGGCGGAATTGCATATAAGGAAACAATAAAAGAAGACGCGTACGGCGTAGGGCATTATGAGCCGCTTCGGCATTATGCAGAGGTACATCTTTTGCTTGAGCCGGGAAAACGTGGGAGTGGACTTGTATTTGATACAAAATGCAGCGAAGAAAATCTTGATAAGAACTGGCAAAGACTTATTCTTACTCATCTGGCGGAGAAAACACATGTAGGAGTTCTTACAGGCTCTCCCATAACAGATATAAAAATTTCACTAATGGCAGGGAGAGCCCATCTTAAGCATACAGAGGGCGGAGATTTCAGACAGGCAACTTACAGAGCTGTAAGGCATGCGCTAATGAATTCTGAAAGTGTATTGCTCGAGCCGTGGTATAATTTTTCTCTGTACGTGCCCTCGGAAAATATAGGCCGTGCCATGACAGATATTCAAAACATGGGTGGAAGCTTCCTGCCGCCTGAAACAACAGGCGAGTTTTCCGTAATAAAAGGCGAAGTCCCTGTGTCTGAAATTTCGGAGTATATGAGCGAGGTGGCAGGCTATACAAAAGGCAGAGGCAGACTTTCATGTACCTTTAAGGGTTACGCAGAATGTCATAACGCTGAGAAAGTAATTGATGAGGCAGGATACAATCCTGAGCAGGACTTGGAAAATACGCCTGACTCTGTATTTTGCAGTCACGGTGCAGGCTTTGTAGTTAAGTGGGACAAGGTTCCTGAGTATATGCACATTGACTGTGCACTTGATGCAGAGGACGAAATCTATGAAAGTCCCGTGCGTGAATATATAAAAACCGTTGCAACAGACGAAGAGCTGCTAAGGATTTTTGAAAACACCTACGGTCCCGTCAAAAGAGTGCTCCACAGCGCTCTTGAAACAAAGAAACCGGTAAAAATAAAGCAACCAAAATCAAAAATTACCTTTAAGGGAGAAGAGTATCTTCTTATTGACGGATACAATGTTCTGTACGCCTGGGAGGAACTGAAAAATCTTGCAAAGGATAACCTTGAGCATGCAAGGAAAAGACTCATAGATATTGTTTGTAACTATCAGGGCTTTAAGAAAACAAACGTAATACTTGTTTTCGATGCATATAAGGTAAAGGGCAATCACGGCGAGGTTGAAAAGGTCCACGGCGTAGATGTTGTTTATACGAAAGAAGCCGAGACGGCTGACATGTATATAGAAAAGGTAACAAGAAAATTATCAAAAAACAACCGTGTCCGTGTTGCCACATCGGACAACCTTGAACAGCTTATAATCTTAGGCGGCGGAGCTGTAAGAGTAGGCGCGGAAGCCTTTAAAAAAGAGGTTTTGGAAGCAGAAGAGGAGATACGGTCTTTTCTTAAAAAGCAGGAGTAAAATATAACAATTTTACGGGATTTATATTGTATTTAAGTTTTATTTATGATACAATGATTTCATCGAAGATGAAATCAGCGATATAAATTCCTGACGGAATTTGCGATATA
>CAZWCO010000096.1:0-5679 GCA_964632665.1 uncultured Lachnospiraceae bacterium
TTTCTTAATTCCGCCGTAGTAGTGGGTTTTAAGAAGTGACATGTTGCAGGACTCATAAAGAGGTCTTTGCTTAAGGTCAAGTCTTGGAGAGTCTATATGCGCTCCAACAAGGCTTATTCCCTCTGTAAGAGGCTTTTCACCAATGACCGCAAGCATTATATTTTTGCCGCGGTTTGTCATATACACCCTGTCGCCCGGATTTAATTTTGATTTTCCATCATACAAAACAAATCCGTTCCTTTCTGCCATTTCCACAGAAATATTTACACATTCACGTTCAGTTTTTCCGGCGTCTAAAAAGCCTCTGTACTGGGTACATAAAGCTTCCATTTCCGCCTTTTGTTTTTCAGACAATTTATCAAAAACGTAGTCCGGTTCATATGTTAAATTTTTGTAATCCATACTAATATCCCCTTTTACATATTTCTTTTCATCAATTATTATATTTATTATACCACATTAATGTATTTTATCAATGATTTTACACAAAATTCGTTAAAATTTATTGATAGACAAGTCATGATATGATATAATTTATACATTATGGAGATTGGTGTATTTAACAACGATATTATTATAAAAAATCCCTCTGATTTCAACCTTGAGCACGTATTTGACTGCGGTCAGTGCTTCAGGTTTTACAAAACAGGAGAAAATGAGTACACAGGTGTTGCAGGCGGGAGAGCTGTAACTGTAAAAAGTGACAAAAATTCTCTTATCTTTTACGATACCACAAAAGAGGATTTTGACCAGTTCTGGCATGATTACTTTGACTTGAGCCTTGATTATACCATGATAAAAAACAAGCTGTCAGGTGACAGGTGCATGGATAATGCCATGAACGAGGGGCATGGCATAAGAATACTCAGGCAGGAGCTTTTTGAAACTATAATTTCTTTTATTATATCTCAAAGCAATAATATACCCCGTATCAAGAAAATAATTGAAAGTCTTTGTACTTTGTGCGGAGAAAAGCTGGAATACAGAGGTAAAACCTACTATTCATTCCCTACTCCCCAGGCGATACTTTCCTGTGACATATCTTCCATAAAAGCAGGATTCAGGGACAAGTATATAATTGCAGCAGCAAAGCACATACACGAAAACCCAACGTTTTTAGATGACTTAAAGGCAGCGGATACACCCAAGGCAAAGAAAATGCTTATGTCGCTTCCCGGTATTGGGAATAAGGTTTCTGATTGTATTTTGCTTTTTGGTCTTGGAAAGACAGACTCTTTTCCTGTTGATGTATGGATGCGGAGAATTATGGAGCAGCTTTATTTTGAGAGGAAAAGCACGGTAGAAGAAATTACAGAGTATGCAAGAGAAAAGTTTGGAGAATTTTCAGGGTATGCACAGCAGTATCTTTTCTACTATGCATTAAATCATAAATCAGATTTTAAAGAGGATATATTATGATAGAAAATGTAAACCGATTTATAGCATATATTTGCCCTGAATGTTCAGGGATATCGGATGGTTTTATAAACGTGTTTGATTTCTCAGGGGGCAAGCCTTTGCAACTTATATGCACGGACAAGCATTGCAAGCACGAGGCAGGAGTGATAACTGTCAAGGGCGACAAAATGAAGCTTACTTTAAAGTGCCCCGTGTGCTCCGAAACACATTCATACACCATTTCAAAAAGTGTTTTCTGGTCCGAAAGCCTGATAACCTTTAACTGTTTAAACGCAGGCATTACCATATTTTTTGCAGGCGATAAAAAAAATGTACTTGAAGCTGTTGAAGAAAGCGAAAAGATATATGACGATGATGCTGATATGGAGCTTTTAACAGACGAAATAAAGGCTATATTCCGGACACTTGATATTCTTCATAAGGTACTCGAAGAAAAGCGGATGATATGCAGATGCGGAAGCAGAAACCTGTATCCCGCCATTGCAGAGGACAGGCTTTATGTAGAATGTGAGGACTGCAAAAGAAAATATCCCATAAATCCCACCCGGGAGCTTATGAACTTGCTTTCTACGTCAACAGACGATTTTAAGCTTTAATATGTAATATCAACCACATAAGTGGTTGCTATATAAAAAAATCACGGAGGTTAGAAATTATGTTAGTTTCAGCAACAGAAATGTTAAATAAAGCCGTAGAGGGCAAATATGCCGTAGGTCAGTTTAACATTAATAATCTTGAGTGGACAAAGTGCATTTTGCAAACAGCTCAGGAAAATAATTCACCGGTTATACTTGGTGTATCAGCAGGTGCAGGTAAGTACATGACAGGCTTTAAGACAGTAGCCGCTATGGTTAAGGCTATGATTGAAGACCTTGGAATAACAGTTCCCGTAGCACTTCACCTTGACCACGGTACATATGAGGATTGCTATAAGTGCATCGAGGCAGGTTTTTCATCAATTATGTTTGACGGTTCACACTACCCAATTGACGAAAACATTGCAAAGACAAAGGAGTTAGTCGCAGTTGGCGAAGAAAAGGGACTTTCTCTTGAAGCAGAGGTTGGCTCAATAGGCGGCGAAGAAGACGGCGTTATAGGCGGTGGCGAAATTGCTGACCCTAACGAATGTAAAATGATTGCAGACCTTGGTGTAGATTTCCTTGCTGCAGGAATTGGTAACATCCACGGTAAGTATCCTGAAAACTGGAAAGGTCTTGACTTTGGCGCACTTGCAAAAATCAAAGAGCTTACAGGCGACCTTCCTCTTGTTCTTCACGGCGGAACAGGTATCCCTGCTGAAATGATTAAGGAAGCAATTTCACTTGGTGTTGCTAAAATTAACGTAAATACAGAGTGTCAGCTTTATTTCCAGGCTGCTACAAGAAAGTATATAGAAGAGGGTAAGGACCTTGTTGGCAAGGGCTTTGACCCAAGAAAATTACTTGCTCCCGGCTGCGAAGCAATAAAGGAAATTGTTAAGGAAAAGATGGAGTTGTTTGGTTCAATTAACAAAGCATAATTTAAAAAATCGGGGACTTCGATGAAGTCCCCGATTTTTTATGCAATGGTTTTTAGAAAAAATATGCTATTTGGTTTCATATTTAGTTCAAGACATCCGTTTTCATTTGTATTTACAGTATCAATCTTGTTTGTATAAATATCATCAACCACAGCACATTCCAAAGTTTTATTTTTAAGTTCAGGTATTTTTACTGTTACTGTTTTTGTTTCTGTCACGCTGTCATCATCCTCAAAACGTGCTATCATAAATGCTGACTGTCCATTATTATTCATGGCACCGAGAGCATAAACATCTTCCATATCATTTATACATTCTACCTGTGTTCCAAGGGCATAAAGCTCAGAGAACATTTTTATGGGATAATACCCCTTAATAGGTTCCATTGTATAAAAATCGAACATTCCATTGAATGCACTTGGGCGAGAGTCGTAGTACATAGCCATATCAACGGTTGTTTTAAGCTGCGCAGTACACATTACAGCCGCCTCAAACGCTGCTCCCTTAATTCCGATAATTTGCTTTATTGAGTAAACAAAATTATCTGTCCAGTCTTTTACGTAGTTCCATTCGTCCATAATGTTCTCAGTTTCTGTGTATCCGTTTTTATCAAGCAACTCCTGAACACTGTTTGACATTTTTATAAATTCATCTGTATTATCTGCATAAATATGCCATGAGAAAAAGTCTATGGGAACGTTTTTCGCTGACATATACTCCAAAAACTCTCCTGCCCATGTAACATCACTAAAAGCAGTCTGTGAAAGAGCAGGACCTCCTATTTTAAGTTGCGGAAATCTTGATTTTAAATGCTTTGCCGTTATCTCATACAAATCAAAAAATTGTTCTTTAGTTCCTGTCCAAAGTGAACGGTCCTTACAATCTGCTTCTGCCCAAATTTCCCAGTACTCCATATCATAATTAAATCCGTCTGCCCATCCCTCTGTATAGTGGCTGATTATATGTTCGCAAATTCTTGCCCGCTTGTCAAAGTCCTGCGGCGGATGTACATTATACTTCTTTTCACCGTGTTCTATACTTTCACCAAGTCTGTAAAACGGCTTTGCTCCCGCTGCAAATGTACCCTCAATATACTTGTCTGTATAGAAGAAGTCGTATGAAGCAGGGTCGTTTTCATCCTTTGAAAAATCCTTGAATATGCTGCTGACATCCACAAGGTTAGGACCTCCAACCGCCGTCCAGAATGGAGTGTCATGGTATCTTGCATAAGGGATATTAAGCGCCTTATACGCTTCAAAATTACCTCGCGACTGGGTTTTGCCCGGTGCCTTTGAAAAGGTTTCAACTGTTGTAAGGGGGATTTTAGAATACAGTGATGAAGAAATATTATTTATACCCATAACAGATATATCATCCGGCACATTTATACCATTTTTTGTAAGCTCATGAATAAGCGCCATAGCAATTTCATCATACGCTGTTATTACAGCGGTTGGAATATCTTTTGATAAAAGCATCTCCTTTGCTGCCTTTATGCCAATTGCTTCAAAGCGGTCATTAACTATATACATATACTTTTCTTCGTAAGTCAAATCATTATTTTCAAGCGCCTTAACAAAAGCGTCTGACTTGATTATAGTATTATGCTCACCAACAAATCCTATTTTTGTATGGCCTAAATTTTTAAGAAACTTTACTGCGTCATCAAGAATCATTGTCATGTCGCTTCCAACAGAATCGTAATTGTTACATTCCAAGTCGTTACAAACAACAACGGGAATATTAGGTTTTACAGAAAATACAGGTTTTGAAAATATAATAATACCATCAACAAGTCTGTTTATGATAAGCATTTCTATAATTTTATTTTTCTTTGCTTCATCAAAATCAAAGATATATATTGCAGCGCAGCCACCAATTGCTTCAATGTGGTTTTTTATCTGGGTAACCACATTGGAATAATATAAGCCTTCAATTTCAGGCACTAAAACACCAACAATAATGGAATTATTATTGGTATATTCTCGCTTTCTTTTATTCTTCTCTTTAAAGTATCCTTGCTCAATTGCAATTTTCTTTATTTTATCTGCCAGTTCCCTGCTTATGTCCGCACTTCCGCAAAGAGCTTTTGAAACTGCGGATTCAGATACATGAGCAAGCTCTGCAATTTTTTTATGATTCATACAATCACCCACCACTCTCCTTATTATATCTTGCTTTTTCTTTATTTTCAACATGTTTTCTTACTAATTTTATTAGTATTTTACTATAAAAAATCTCCAAGGCAAATCTGCTTTGGAGATGATTTATAAAATTATTTTTTACGCCATACCATTTTATTAACTATTCCCGTATAGCTCTGTATAAGCTTTACAACCTTAGTTGATACATTTTCATCTATGTAATTTGGAACAGGAATTCCGAGCTCGCCGTTTTTATTCATTTCAACTGCCACATCAACCGCCTGAAGAAGTGATGTTTCAGTTATTCCTGCAAGGATAAAGTTTCCTTTGTCAAGAGCTTCCGGTCTTTCTGTGCTTGTTCTTATACAAACAGCGGGGATTGGATTTCCAACGGAAAGGAAAAAGCTGCTTTCTTCCGGCAGCGTACCGCTGTCAGATACTACTGCAAAAGCATTCATTTGCAGATTATTATAATCATGGAAGCCTAAAGGCTCATGCTGAATAACACGCTTGTCAAATACAAATCCGCGCTTTTCTATAAACTTTTTACTTCTTGGGTGACAAGAGTAAAGGATTGGCATATCATATTTTTCTGCC
>CAZWCO010000097.1:0-5638 GCA_964632665.1 uncultured Lachnospiraceae bacterium
GCTTGTTTTTAAACAGCTCTGCCTTACCCATTATTTTTATGGTCTGGGGCAAAAATCCCACAAGCATGGGCGGGTCAAAATTGCTTATATGATTTGGTGCAATTATAACTCCCTCGTTTTCAGGGATTTTGTCAAGTCCCTCAATTTCTATTTTAAACAAAATTCTGTAAAAAATTCTTACTAAAAATTTAAGTATCTTCACGATTATCTCTCTCCGTCATCAAATATTTGTCATGTGTTCCTTAATTATATTCATGCACTCGTTTATTGATTCCTCAAGTGTCAGCTCGGTAGTGTCAAGAAGCACGGCATCCTCTGCCTGCTTTAACGGAGAATGTGCTCTTGTACTGTCATTTATATCCCTTTTTTCTATGTCCAGGCACACTTCATCAAGGTCACATTCAACGCCTCGTTCTACAAGCTCCAGATATCTTCTTTTTCCTCTTGCACGAGTGGAGGCTGTGAGGAAAATTTTACATTCTGCGTCAGGAAGTACATGTGTTCCGATATCACGTCCGTCCATAATTACGTTGCGGCTTCCGGCAAAGTCACGCTGCATTTTGACAAGCTTTACTCTTACTTCGCCTATTACCGCTACCAGTGACGCCGCCATGCTTACTTCCTCTGTTCTGATTTTTGAAGTTACATCCTCTCCGTTCAGGAACATAAGCTGTCCGTTTGGAGTTGATTCCATATCAATTGTCATATTGTCCATCATGGCAACAACCTTATCCGGCTCATTTTTAATATCTATACCGTGATTAAGGGCACACAGTCCCACTGTTCTGTACATTGCACCTGTATCAATATAAACAAATCCAAGCTCCGCAGCCGCCTTTTTTGAAATAGTGCTTTTTCCTGCTCCCGCAGGTCCGTCTATTGCAACCTTCATGTTTTTACTCTCCTTTTACTTAGTATTTAAAGGTTATTTCTCCCTTGTTTAAAACTTCTAGATATGCCTTTGCTTCCTTTATGCCCTCGTCTACACTCAGGTTTTTATAGTTTCCGCATTCTACGGCGCTATACCCGAACATTTCGCCTGTGTGGGAAATTATTTTTTCAAGAGCGCATTTAAGCTCCTTTAAAAATGTTTCGTTGTCGTTCATTCTCACAAGAACGTAAAAGCCTGTCTGACATCCCATAGGCCCTACATAAATGATTTTGTCCTTTATCTCACCGTTTCTCATATATGTGGCAAGCATGTGCTCAAAGGAATGCATTGCCGAATTTGACATAAGATTATCTGTATTCGGCTTTCTCATTCTTAGGTCGTAGGTAACAATATCTCCATCAATTCTTGACACATAAATACCCGGCTCAAGGCTTGTGTGGTCAACTGTAAAGCTTGTTATTTTTTCCATAAAGTTTATTCCTTTCATTCCTTTTCAGGAGAAAAATTTTCAGGTGTTACATACACAGTATTATAAAAATCATATACAACCATACCGGGCTTTGCGCCCTTTGGTTTTTTTACGTTTTTTACTGTTGTATAATCAACAGGCACCTGATTTGACTCTCTTGCCTTTGAGTAGTATGCCGCAAGCTGTGCCGCCTGAAGTATCGTACTGTCGGGCACGTCCTTATCAATACCAAGCTTAATAATTACATGTGAGCCGTGGATTTGCTTTGTATGAAACCACAAATCACCTGAGTTTGCAAATTTTAAAGTAAGCTCATCATTTTGTGTGTTGTTCTTACCCACATATATGTGAAATCCGTCAGCAGATATAAAATGCATGGGTTTTGACTTGATTTGCTTTTTGTTCTTTCCGCCAAAGGCTTTTTTAAGATACCCTTCCTCTGCAAGCTCCTGACGGATAGCATTTATATCATCCTCGCTTACACAGTTGTCAAGAGAGCAAAGCGTGCTTTCAAGATACTCAATTTTAAAATCATTTTCCTGCTGCTGAAGCTTTGCTTCAATTTCTGCCGTCTTACTTTTGTTATACTTTTTATAGTACCTCTGTGCATTTTCTGCGGCTGTTAATCCCTCGTCAAGATTTATTTTAACCTTTTTGTATTCCGGGTCATAGAAGTTGTCAAGCTCCGCAATTTTTGCACCGCTTTCTATTGCGTACACGTTGGCAGTTAAAAGGTCACCGTACATTTTGTAGGTATCCTTGTTTTTTGCATCGTTTATAGTACCATCAAGTATGAGACGCTTTTTATATGCTCTTTCAAGCAAAGTAGCAAGGAGCTTTGTAACATCGGCAGATTTCTGCTTCATTCGCTCAAGAGCATCACGTTCTGTGTAAAAGCTGTCAAGAAGGCTGTTTAGGGTTTCGTATTTTTCTATCTCCATAAGACCTTCATACTGCTTTATGTCCACGGAGCTGAAATCTACAATTTTCTTTGCAGCATTGTCCTTTATAATGCATGGAGAGAACTCGTTATTCTCCATTTTTCTGCGAAAGGCTTCAATTGCATTATAGAGCTTGTATTTGTCTGTAAGCTCCCCTGTGTGCATATCAGCCACGCCGTAGGCTTCGTATATTATTTCACGGGCTGTAAGTGGACTTATTCCGGAAATGGCGCCTATAAGCGACTTTGAAAGCATTCCCACAGAAAATGACAGCTCCTCCCCTGTATATTCTGACAAGGGGATTTTGTCCTGTGCAGGTGGTGGCTCATATGTTATGCCCGGAAGCACCTGTCTTACAGAGCTTACAGTTATATCAACGTGCTTTACTGAGTCTATAATACGCATCTGGGGATTGGTAAGTATTATGTTTGAGTGTCTGCCCATTATTTCTATTATAAGGTGCTTTAGGGTAAGGTCACCCAGCTCGTCATAGCTCTCTGCGTCAATTACAATAATTCTCTCAAAGGCAACCTGGCGCACCTGTTTTATTTTTGCACCGCTTAAATGCTTACGAAGAAGCATGCAAAAAAGAGGTGCGGAAACAGGATTTTTCTTTTTCTTATCTGTAAAATGTACTCTGGGATTTGCAGAGCCGGCAGATAATACAAGTGTATAGTTTCCCGTGCGTGTGCGTATACCAAGAGTTATTTCGTCCTTTTCAGGCTGATGTATTTTGTCTATTCTGCCATCCTCTGCAATGGCGTTTATTTCCTTTGCAAGACACCTTACACCAAGTGCGTCAAGGGCCATTAAAAATTCACCTCTGTTACCTGCTAGTTTTGGATATTTCTGCCGTTTATTAAAATTTCTACCGAGTCTATTCCGTCAAAAGCGGAAAGGGTATGAGTAAGGGCAGAAACTATAAGGGTTTCGGACGCGGAGGCAGGAAGAGAAGCAAGGCTTATATAGCAGACACCGTTTAATGTCTGTGCCGACTGAAGTCTTGTACCCCTTGGAAAAACATTTTGAAGCTCATCCGATTCCGGCCCGTCTATCATTGCATTTACCGTGTTAAATTCTATTGTTCCGTTTATTGCGTCTATTCTGCGGCGTTCTGGTTTAAGAGTCCCAGTTTCCTTATCCTTAAAATACAGGTCACATTCATATGTTATTGACTCTTCCGAGTTCATAATATTAATGGACGAGTTGGAAAGGTAGCCTATTGCCGTGCCGTCAGGTGCTTTTATATATTTCCCATCAACAGTTACTCTTACTCTGCTTATTCCAAGAGAAGAGGATGTGCTGCAGATGGATTTTATTATTGCATATGCCCTTAGCACATTAAGCTCTGTATCTGTATCAACAAATTCATTTGAAAGGTCAACGGTTATGCTGTCTGCGCTGTCAAAGCTTACAGTATTAAGAGTACAGCCCTTTGGAATGGGACTTTTTTTACGGCTGCCTGACTTTTTAAGACGGGTTATAATATTCTGGGGAATATGAGTAGGGTCCGTGTATGAAATGCTCACAGTTTCCGAAACAAGCTCTGTCTGGTCACCGTTTAAGAAATACACAACACACGGGAGCTTGCTTTTGCCTGTATGCGTTACTACAAAAACGATACTCGCACAAAGCACAAGTCCAAGGCTTATAAGTGCACCGATTACTGTTTTTTTCATTCCTCCTCGCCCCCGTTCTGCGTGCTTTGGAGGTCGGACTTGAGAGGAAGCACCATAACAAAGCAGCTTCCGCCCTCGGGGTTGTCCTCTACATAAAGCTCGCCCTTGTGAAGAAGCACAGCCTCTCTTGCAATGGCAAGTCCAAGTCCTGTTCCTCCCGTTTCTCTTGCACGGGAGTCATCAAGACGGTAAAATCTTTCAAATATACGTTCTTTAAACTCGTCAGGGATACCCTTGCCCGAATCTATAATTTTTACAGTTAAATTTTTATCGTCCGAGCTTGCAACGATTTTTACAGCAGAACCGATTTTGGAATATTTTATTGCATTATCAACTATGTTGTATAGGGATTCCCATATACGGTCATGGTCCATTGTTACAGGCTGCATATCTGCCTGTATGTCAGTTGTTATTATTATATTTTTACTTGCAGCTATGGGTGTTAGCTTGTTCTTTATACGCTCAAGCATCATACCAAAGTCCACAAGCTCCATTGTAAGCTGCATTTCCTTTGAGTCAAGCTTTGTTAAAAGAAGAAGCTTTTCTATAATTCTGGTTAACCTGTCCACCTCGTCACTAAGGTCTGACAAGAACTCTCTAACCATTTCAATATCAGGATTTTCCGTTGCCGTGATACTGTCGCATATAAGCTTAATTGTTGCCATTGGGGTTTTAAGCTCATGAGAGGCATCGGAAACAAATTTACGTCTTTTTGTCTCTAGGAGCTCAAGCTGGGAGCACATGTAGTTCATTGCATTTGCAAGCTGATCCATTTCCGAGTTGCCGCGAACAGGAATTTTATTATCAAAATTACCCTTTGAAATTTCCTGTGCCGCTACAACAAAGTCGTTCACGGGAGAGGTAACCATGTGTTGCATTTTAAGACTTAAAAGTATCATAAGAACAAAAATTACAAAGGAGAATATGATAATTCCCACTCTTACTGCCCCTATAACTCTGTCAGTTGCACCCATATCCTTTGACAGAAAAACTGCGCCTGCAATTGTACCGTCATTGTGCACCGGCACAGCCACAGACAAGGTTTTTATACCACCTGTGCTTACATCTGTTTTTGTCTCCTGTCCACCTGAAAGCGCCTTTGTGATTATAGAGCTTGTAAAAATTATTCCGTCAGTTTCGGCAGAGGTGTTTGTGTCAAAGACAGCCTTTCCTGTTCCGTCAAGGAGTATTCCACGGGTTTTTGTGCCTGCAAGGCTCATGGAAATAAGGTCTTCTGCATATGCCTCGTCAAATTCCCGGTCACTAAGCGCACCGGAAATTATGTTTGCCTTACTTAAAAGGTCTGCTTCCTCATTATTATACAGATTTTTTGACACCGCAGAGGTCACAAAAATGCACATAACAATAAGAGCAGCAAGCATTGCTACATAGTACACTATAACAGATTTTTTTCTCATTATTTCAGGGACTGAACGCCTGATTTTATCAGTAATAATTTTTTACACCTCATTTATATAAGCATACATAGTTATTATATATTAAACCTGATAATTATGCAAGAGTATTATTAAAAAATCCGTATTAAAATTGTTGAATTGTCAATGATGGGTGACACTTTTCTTAAAAAATAAAAAGTTCGCTCCAAATTACCCTTGTCAATGTGGAATGGTGGAGATTTTCATAAGAAAATACTACC
>CAZWCO010000098.1:0-5584 GCA_964632665.1 uncultured Lachnospiraceae bacterium
CCGATCCTGACATAACAGGCATGGCGCTTCAGGCTCTTGCAAAATATCAGGATAATGAAAGAGTTAAAGTTGCAATAGAAAAAGCACTTAATACTATGTCAGAAAAACAGGATGACAAGGGTGGCTTTTCAAGCTGGGGGACAGCAAATTCAGAAAGCTGTGTTCAAATGCTTGTTGCTTTGTGTGAGCTTGGTATTTCTTATGCAGACAGCCGCTTTGTAAAAAACGGTCATACAATCCTTGACAATTTGCTTCTTTACTATAATGAGGATAATGGCTTCAGGCACACTCTTGACGGCGGAACAAATCTTATGGCAACAGAGCAAGCTTTATATTGCATTGTTGCACTCAAAAGAATGAACGAGGGTAAAAGCAGTCTTTACAGGATGGATGATGCAATTACAGTGTCGAAGCCTGAAAATACAGTTACAGATCTTAAAAATCCTGATGTAAAGAAGATGGACGTTGTAATCCCGGGTAAAACATTTGCCGATATTACGGAACATGATAGCAAATCAGCAATTGAGGAGCTCGCCTCCCGTAGTATCATAAACGGTAAATCTGATAATCTTTTTGAGCCTGACAGCACAATGACAAGGGCAGAATTTGCAACTATTATTGTAAAAGGTCTTGGTCTCCCTGTTAAGAGTAATATGACATTCGCCGACGTAACGTATGATAAGTGGTTTTACGATTATGTTAATACTGCCTACTCTTACGGAATTATAAAGGGGGTATCAGAAACAGAATTTAATCCGTATGGAACAATCACCCGTGAAGAATCCGCCGTAATGGTTACAAGAGCGGCGGCTCTATGCGGAATGGACACAGAAGTAACAACTTTTCAGGCACGTGATATTCTTGCAGAATTTCTAGATTATGTAAAAGCGTCCACCTGGTCTGTAAGTTCCCTTGCTTTTTGCTACAATGAGGGAATATTATCAAAAAATGTTCTTGAAATCAAACCAAAGGAAATGGTTACAAGGGCAGAAATTGCAGATATGCTATATAATATGTTAAAGCTGTCAGAGCTTTTGTAGGGAGAGAAGAAGCTTGAATAAACATAAAGGAAAAATTATTATCACAGGATTTATCGTTGCGATGCTTGTATTTGCATTCTGGTACGGGGGTAATGCACCGGGACTACGCGGATGGACGGCGGAGCCGAAAGAGAGTATAACAGTTGTTAAAACTGATACGCCTTTAAAGACACAGTTGCCATCTCCATCTCCGTCACCATCTCCGTCACCATCTCCATCTCCATCTCCGTCTCCTCAGGCAGAGCCAAAGCCAAGCCGGACCCCTTTTAAAAGTCCGTCTGAGATGGCAGCAACAGAAACTCCTCGTAACACACCTGCGACTTTTGAGATGGAAACTGAACCTGTAAACATTGCGGCAGACACTTCCGTTGCAGACACCGGTAAAGAAGAGGACAGGGAGTATTCTATTCAGGCGGGAATGATTTTAAATAAAGAAACAGGAAAGGACAAATACCTGACCGATCCTGTTCCTGAGGGCAAGCCTTTACCAATCGAGCCGCAGGATGCTGTTATATCTGATAAAGAATATACTTGCAATCTATCGGTAAGATGTGATACAATATTAAAAAACATATCGTGGCTGGATAGTGAAAAGGTCAACATTGTTCCAAAGGATGGTGTAATCTTCCCCGAGACAACGGTTACATTTTATGAGGGTGAAAGTGTTTTTAATGTGCTTGTTCGTGAAATGAAACGCAATAATATACATATGGAATTTGAAAATACACCTATTTATAACAGCGCCTATATCGAGGGTATAGGCAACTTATACGAATTCGATTGCGGTGAATTGTCCGGATGGATGTATAAGGTAAACGGATGGTTTCCAAACTACGGGTGCTCCCGTTATCAGCTAAAAGAGGGAGACAGGATAGAGTGGGTGTACACATGTGACCTTGGAATAGATGTTGGCGGCTATTATTCTGCGACAGGAGAATAAACATGAACGAATTTAAAAACTATCATCCGGTTGTGAATTTTACATATTTTGTATTTGTAATCGGGTTTTCAATGTTTTTTATGCATCCAATATGCCTTGGCATATCACTTGTGTGCGGCTTTATATACTCGTGTATATTAAAAGGCAAGGGGGCTGTAAAGGCAAATTTGTTATACATGGTGCCAATGGCATTGTTGATGGCGCTTATAAACCCTGCATTTAACCATGAGGGAATAACGATTATCAGGTATCTGCCAAGCGGCAATCCCTTGACTCTTGAATCAATTATTTACGGCATTTCGAGCGCTGTTATGATTATAAGTGTAATATGCTGGTTTTCTTGTTATAACAAAATAATGACAAGTGACAAATTTATATATCTCTTTGGAAAAATAATTCCTGCACTGTCTTTAATATTTTCAATGACACTAAGGTTTGTTCCGAAGTTTTCGTCTCAGCTTAAGGTGGTCACAAATGCACAGCGCTGTATGGGACGGGATGTGTCAGAGGGAAGTATTATAAAGCGCGCAAAAAACGGACTGAATATTTTGTCAGTAATGACAACATGGTCCCTGGAAAATGCAATTGAAACGGCAGACAGTATGAAGTCCCGTGGGTATGGAACTCCCGGAAGAACTGCATTCTCAATTTTTACATTCGACAAAAGAGATAAAAACGCGCTGCTGGTTATTTTGTTTTTAGGGCTGTATACACTTATAGGTAATATAATGGGTGGAGTATATTTTGCTTATTTTCCACAGATGAAATCAGCAGATTTTTCTGTTTTTGGTATAAGCATATATGTTGCATATTTACTTCTTTGTATATATCCTGTAATTATTGAAATCAGGGAGGTGATAAGATGGAAAGCTATAAAATCGAGAATTTAAGTTTTGCCTATCCGGGCAGAAGTGCAAAAGCTCTTGACAATATAAACATATTAGTTGAGCAAGGTGAATTTGTAACCCTGTGCGGAAAATCCGGATGCGGAAAAACAACACTTCTTCGTCTTTTAAAATCCGCTCTTGCACCCTTTGGTGAGCTTACGGGCAATATATACTTTGAAGGAAAACATCTTTCACAGTACGATACAAGGCAGCAGGCGTCAAGAATAGGCTTTGTAATGCAAAGTCCTGATAACCAGATTGTTACGGACAAGGTGTGGCACGAGCTTGCGTTTGGTCTTGAAAGTCTTGGTGTTTCCACTCCTGAAATCAGGAGCAGAGTAGCAGAAATGGCATCCTTTTTTGGTATAGAAAATTGGTTTTATAAGAAAGTAACAGACCTTTCCGGTGGTCAAAAGCAGCTTCTTAATCTTGCATCAGTTATGGTTATGCAGCCATCTGTTTTAATTCTTGATGAGCCAACAAGTCAGCTTGACCCAATTGCTGCACAGGAATTTTTAAAAACTCTTGAAAAAATTAACCTGGAGCTTGGTACAACAGTAATTTTAACAGAGCATCGTCTTGAGGACGCGTTCCCGATTTCTGACAGGGTAATTGTTATGGACGGCGGCAGAATAATTGCTGATGATAAGCCCGGAAAGGTTGGGCAAATTCTCAAAAGTACAAACCATGACATGTATGGTGCACTTCCTGCACCTATGAGAATTTACGGAGCAGTTGAAAAGGATTTTGAATATCCATTAACAGTTCGTGACGGCAGAAAGTGGCTTGAAAAATATTCTGTAGAGAACAAGCTCCATGAAGAATTAATACCCCAAAAAACGGAATATAAAGCCGGAGAAACAGTAGTTGAAATTAAAGACGCATGGTTCAGGTATGAAAAGGACTTGCCTGATGTAATCAAAGGCATGAATCTAAAGGTGGGAAAAGGAGAACTGTTTTCCATTCTGGGTGGTAACGGTACAGGAAAAACCACCGCACTTTCGCTCATTTCCGGACTTAATACAGCCTATCGCGGAGAGGTGCTTATAAAAGGCAAAAGCATTTCTAAAATTTCAAGTTTATACAACGGACTTTTAGGTGTTCTTCCGCAAAATCCTCAAAGTGTTTTTGTGAAAAAAACTGTATATCTTGACCTTATGGAAATTCTATCAGGCAGAAAGCTTTCAAAAGATGAAAAAGAGGATAAAGTAAAAAATATAGCAGCAATATGCCGTATAGAAAACCTGCTTGAAAGCCATCCCTACGACCTGTCGGGGGGAGAACAACAGCGTGCTGCACTTGCAAAGGTGCTTTTACTAAATCCCGAAATTCTACTCCTTGACGAGCCAACAAAAGGAATGGATGCACATTTCAAGGTAGAGTTTGCAAGAGTTATAAAAAACTTAAACGCAAGCGGTGTTACCGTTATAATGGTGTCCCATGACATAGAATTTTGTGCGGCATACGCAGACAGGTGTGCACTTGTATTTGACGGAAATATTATATCAAGGGGAGTGCCAAGGGAGTTTTTCGCAGGTAAGAATTTTTATACTACCTCTGCAAACCGGATGGCAAGAACAAGACTGCCAAGGGCTGTCCTTGCAAATGATATAATTCTTGCATGTGGTGGAGAAGCAGAAGCTGAGCAGGAGCCTTTACCCCCAGTAAACATTCCGGAAGAAGAAAATAAAATAGAAGATAAACCAAAAAGAAAAATAACACCCGGGAGAATTACTTTTGGAAGCATTCTGGCAATACTGTTCTTACTTACGTGTGTCTCAATGGTAACAGATAAAGATATTTTAAGCTTGTCAGAAATAAAATGGCTTGATATTAGACTTCTTCAACTAATAACTATCGCAGAAATTACAGGTGTACTTTTGTGCTTTATTCCTCAAAAGGAATTTGGTGAAATAAAAGTTCAGCAGCCTAAAAGTGACCGCAGGCTCACAGCTCGCACACTTCTTGCATGCGCGCTTATACTACTTGCTATACCTTTTACAATCTATGTAGGTATTTATTTCTTGGGTGACAGAAAGTATTATTTTATAAGCCTCTTAATAATCCTTGAAGCGCTGCTGCCATTTTGTCTTGTTTTTGAAAGCCGAAAGCCACAGGCAAGGGAGCTTATAATAGTCAGCGTGCTGTGTGCAATAGCCGTTGCGGGTAGGTCAGCATTTTTTATGCTGCCTCAGTTTAAACCTGTTGTTGCCATTGTTATTATTTCCGGTGTTTGCTTTGGAGGAGAAACAGGATTTCTTGTAGGCGCCGTAACAGGCTTTGTTTCAAACTTTTTCTTTGGTCAGGGCGCATGGACACCGTGGCAGATGTTTGCTTTTGGAGTAATCGGCTTTATTTCGGGAATGCTTTTCAAAAAAGGATTACTTCGAAAAACAAAAGCATCTCTTTCTATATTTGGTTTTTTTGCAACATTTGTAATTTACGGAGGGATTATGAATCCGTCTGTCATTTTTCAGACACAGGCAAAACCAACGCTCCAAATGTTTATTACAACATATATAAGCGGTGCACCATTTGATTTTGTCCACGGAGTGTCAACTGCATTTTTTCTGTGGTTTATATCCGAGGCAATGATAGATAAGCTGGAAAGAATAAAAATCAAATATGGATTAATAGAACGATAAAAAGCTGGGTATTCTCAACTTTTTTTATAGATGAATATTCTTTTTTGTTTTTTAATTTATTGACTTTTTAGT